>NZ_JAEQCI010000035.1:0-48208 GCF_020738565.1 Microcoleus sp. PH2017_12_PCY_D_A
AATTTTCATAGCTCGCTGTGGCAGCGCTTAAGCTGTCCCCATCACCAGATAGCATCAAATGTGGCTAGTTCTTGCACGAACTTTCATGAAGCTTTTTAAACCCAACGCCGGTACTGCCCCGGTTCGCCACAAAAAAATTATAACACTGGGGATTCATTTAAGTTAATACAATTATTCGATCGCTGGGAAAGCTGAGTGGCAATTGGTGTCAACTGAATCTTGAAAGCTGACAAAATCTCGCTTTTGTCCGAGGCCAGATCCCCCTAAATCCCCCTTAAGAAGGGGGACTTTGATAAGAAGGGGGACTTTGAGCGCGCCTCCGGTTCCCCCGACTATCCGAGGGAGTAGCGGTTGACTTTGAGTACCTCTTGTCCCCCCCGACCTAAGGGGGGCTAGGGGGGATCGGAGGCCTTAATCGTCCAACCCTAGTCTGGGAGCACGTTTTAGCTTCAGTTAGATCGATCGACCCGATAATGCAAAAACACCTCACCTCCCACCTGTTTAACCGCCAAAAGTTCCAATTTCGGCGCTAAATCCGCCAAAAAACCTTTCCCCTCCACAGGAGTCGGTGCATCCGCGCCGCCCAAAATTAACGGACAAACCGTCAGCCAAAGTTCGTCTACCAAGCCCGCAGCCACCACAGACGCGACGAGTTTTCCGCCTCCCAGAATCGCCAACCGTTTGATACCCAAGCTGGCTAGCTGTTGAAACGCATCAATCCAATCAATCTCTCCCTCGATGGTGTTGGCGGTTAAAGTGCGATCGAACTTACCGATTGCATCATTGTCAATAAGCCTTTTATGAACAGGCATCTTGCCTGTTCCACAAGACAATTCATCTATTGTGGAACGGGCATCTTGCCCGTTGCTGACATCTGCATCGTTTCCAGTTAGCAGCCACCGAGGCACCGGTTGCTGGAAAAATCGCAAGTTTGGGTCAAATTGGCGCGATCGCGAACACACAATTTGCACGGGTTGTGGGGGCTTCCCTGCGAGTTCCCGCTGTTTGAGCAATTCCGGCGAAATCACTCGCATCGTCGTTCCATAGGCTTGTAAAGTGCCGTTGCCGAACAAAACGGCATCGTTTGCTGCGACTTGTTGTTCGAGGTGGGCTTTGTCGTTGGCTGAACCGAATCTCGCGGGCGATCGCACTGCATCGGCAATTTTACCGTCGGCACTGATCGCGAGTATTACTGTTGTGTAAGGTCGATCGATCTTATCTGTCATTAATTTATGAAAGTTTCTCGCTCCATCATAGTTTAACTCAGTAACTTCACGCATATAAACCGTATTATTGTTACTTGTACTTAAGTAATAATAGCATCTGAAAATCGCTCTCAAGTTGCGCTTTTGACATAATTAAGTTTATCCATACTCACCTGCTTAACAACTAGGGTTATAATACTTAAAATTACCAATTTCCCTCAAATTATATAAAACATAAAGATGGATTATTTAACCTGGAATAATTCAATAGCATTTCATTTCTTTAAACCAGAAATGGCGGGGAGTACCGTTCACCTGTATGTCACAGAGAAACTAATAACGGATATTGGTCAAGAAAGCGGTGCTGATTTCTCAGATTTTATTGCAGCTATCAAAACGGGGCCTCCTGGGGTGACAAGGCAGGGTTTGTGCGTGAAAGCCTTACAAAGCCGGGATAATTGGCAGCAGCGAGAATTAGACTATCCGCCTTATATCGCTTATTTAGCGCTATTTGTCTTAGCAGCCGGTATTGAAGGAACTTTTGCCGCCCATTCCTACTATCCGCGCTTGCGAACATTACTAGGCGAAGAACCTACTACAGGGCAGTATCCTTCATTTAACCGGATGTCGGAACTATGGGAAGATTTAGAAAAGTGGTCTGATCGAGATAAATCTGGCGAATTGGGTATCTTCAACAGCACCAGTATTGGCAAGAGAAATCACATTGGACTGCCGCTTGCACAAACTCTTCTGACTGAGGAAGAACGGCGCGCCCTCCCTGCTATTTTTGCCGCTGCTGACTTAGATCCTACTTCACCTCCAGCCGAGGAAGCGATCGCGCGTTTGTTAGCCAAACACGGGCGCAAACAACTGCGAAAACGGACGCTGGACTTGTTAAAAGAAACCAGAGACAGCGAAGAACTTCGTCAAGCATTGCTCGAATGGATTATTGATGAATTGCACGATTGGGATGGAACTGCTGAACTTTCAGATAAAAAGCAGATTTACGGAATGTTGAGATTGTGCTGCCAACTCGATTCAACTGCCAAACGCGCTACCCTAAGCTTGCGTTGCAGTACAAAACACGAATTTCCCGAAGACGATTTGTTGTTATTTTTAGAAGATAATTCTCGCTCGTTTTCTTGTTCCGAATATAGCGGCGTTTGGTCTTTACCTTTGATATCTGAGTCAGACGCAAAAACGGTTGCTGCTTCAGAGTTTGATTGGTTGCGAGGTGTAAAAATGCGATCGGCTGACGGTAAATGGTGTTTGAAACTGCCAGCATCGCCCATTCGAGTATTCGTTAGTGGAGATACTGAGGGATTGCCCAATTTCGTCGAAGTGCGGCAGATTCCCACTCAAAAGCCATTTTATTTAGCTGCCCATCAAGAGTGTTTGGAATTGCTGACAATCTGGGGAGAATTGAGCTGTCAAGGCTTTGAAAAGTTGCAGATTTCAGATGGTTTGCCCGGTGAATGGCACTTCTTCAAAGCAGCGGCGGCTTGCAGTGACGACCTAATCAAAGATAAATACCCAATTTTAGCTTTTTCTACTAATTTACGGCTAGAGTTAGATGGAGGAATCCGCCTGGAAAGAGGCAATAAATACTTTAAGTTTGCCCCGCCAAAATTAATTTTACTAGCGGGCAGCGAATCAATCAAAGTATATTGCAACAATCAGCTATTAGATGGCACGAAATCAACAGGTTTTTATGAACTGCCTGCTGATATTCCAGCGGAAACAAAGTTGCTAATTGAAGCACGGAATGGGGAGGATATTATCAGGCGTTGTTCTCTATTATTGATAGAAAACTATTCTTTACCATCCGAAATTTCTGCGCCACAGTTCGATCGCTTCGGGCATCGCCTGACTCGCGCAGATAATGAGAGCGCGGGCGTTGCAGGTGCATTGGTGCGGAACGTTGATTTCCCCGACTTTAACTTCAACACTTTTTTACCAATACAAGGAAAGCAGCGGATTTTATTTGTAGGTAAAGAAGCCGGTCAAATAGCAACTTGGCCAGGGGAATCGCTGCCGACTGATTGGGAGCCTGTTTGGGCTATTTCCAAAGGCAGGCATCGCGGTCAAGTAATGTTCTGCGGCACTAATTTATCCGATTCAGCACCTGCAATATCCAAGTGCAGAAACCGCAAGAAAATGCGGGAGTGGAAAGAAATATTGTGGCACGATCGCAAGAAAATTTCTCCGCCCGATCGACCAGAACTCAAAATTTTATGGAACCATTTTCAACAGGAGGCAAAATATGTTTGAGACGAGCGAGAAACTGCTTTATGTTATTTCGGCACAAGGGAAAGTTTCTTGGGAAAATTTTAAAAAATATTTCGAGCAATTGTCGGGTTTTAAAACAGGTGAGATTGAGGAAAATACAGAGAAAAAATCCCTGAAATATCCGAGATTTGAAACAATGCGCGCCCTGAATTCTTTGGGTCATTGCGACTGGGATTTTAGCGGCGATCGCAGCAAGAGCGAGGTTTATGCAGCTCCGCCTGTATTGGTGCGGTTGCCTTGTGCTGGCTTTCCTCAAGCCATTTTAGCAGGAGCGCGATCGCCCGTTACGATCGCACAATTATCAGAGGCTTGTCAGTCGGTGGGACATCACATCAAGCTGGAAGTCACAGAACAATCCAGTGAATTAGGGCTGATACCGAAGCGAGTGGCCCTGCAAGCTGAGGATGTAGGAGAATTGAGGGCGATCGGCAATTTGCTTAAAATACCTTTTATCGAAACGCCTTCAGCCTGGTCTTTGCTGCATTTTGCCGCCAGTATTGACGATTACTTAGCTACCCTCGAATGGTCTAAAGAACCAGAACTAAACTGGCAAAGCAAAACCTTTGACCCGATTTCTTTACAATTTCAATCCATAAAAGAAACCGATCGCGCCATTCGCCTTAGCCAATACAGTCACCCATCGCGAAACATCAAAGTTTACTATCTTTGGCAAGACGGAATGTGTGCGGAAATAGACCTCGATTGGGGGAGGTACGCTGTTCTAAAAGCACTGCGGCGGAATGTTCTTATCTACGACAAACGCAGATTCACTATGGCAGTACCCGCCAGCGCTAACCTGCCGCGACTTTTAGAAAGAGCCTTAACTCTTTGTTCTGGTTGTGCAGCAAAATATGAAAAAATGCCGCGTGTTCTGCCGCAAATTCAGGGATTCAATTTATTCTCCGCTATTCCCCCTCAAATAGCAGAAATAACCGCAGCTAAATTAGGGCATACACTCTTGCAGCAATCTTTAGATATAACATAGTGAGGTAATTTATGCACGAGCCAATTAACGCTTTTAATACAATTCGCGACAACTTTCTACTTTATGTAAAAACCGCTTTCGGAACTCAATTTCCCGAAATTGAACGAGAACGGGAAAGACTGCTGCGCCAACCCGGTGCATTCCATCAAGAACCCTGGATAGAACCAATGCCGAGCTATCAAAAATCAGGTAAAACCATCCATGATTTAGATGTTTCAAATGTACCGGGATTGGATGAAACTGCCATTCAAAACTTTAAACAACTTGCGTCCTGCGGACTTGTAGGCAATTACGAACTCTACGAACACCAAATCGAAATGCTGCGGCAAGCATTAGCAGGTAACAATGCTGTAGTAACGGCCGGTACAGGTTCGGGAAAAACCGAATCTTTTCTGTTACCTTTGTTTGCTTACCTCGCGCAAGAATCAAGAAATTGGCAGCAGCCTAAAGCCGCACCAGAACACCTTAACGATTGGTGGAAAAATGAAGAATGGCAGAACAAATGCAATCCCTTCGTGAATAAAAGACGCAGTTTTAAGAAATCTTATCGCGTTCCTCAGAGAAGTCACGAACAGCGGGATGCAGCAGTTCGCGCCTTGATTTTATATCCCATGAATGCTTTAGTTGAAGACCAGCTTACCAGGCTGCGCCGCGCTTTAGATTCTCAAGCAGCGCGAGATTGGTTTCAAGATAAT
Organism: Microcoleus sp. PH2017_12_PCY_D_A; assembly: GCF_020738565.1. Taxonomy (NCBI): domain Bacteria; kingdom Bacillati; phylum Cyanobacteriota; class Cyanophyceae; order Oscillatoriales; family Microcoleaceae; genus Microcoleus; species Microcoleus sp. PH2017_12_PCY_D_A. Next base: position 5,175 of record NZ_JAEQCI010000035.1, read on the forward strand.
AGAAAAGGCAATCGAGTTTATTTTGGCAGGTACAACGGCGTTACTCCCGTACCGGGCCACGAATACACAAAAAATCGCAAACCTAATGGGAAAAAAATAGAAGAATTGCTGGAAAAAATTCAGCAAGTCCAGGAATCTGCCGATCGCGCTAGCGAACACGCCGATCGCACGGGCGATCGAGATGTGAGGTTCTTTTTCCAGCGCCTAGATGGGGCAGAAATGCGCTGCCGCTGGGATATGAAAGATGCCCCGCCAGATATCTTAATCACCAACTATTCTATGCTCAGTATCATGCTGATGCGCGAGCTCGAACGAGATATTTTTGAAAAAACAAAGGAATGGTTAAACAAAGATGGCAGCGTCTTTCATTTAATTGTTGACGAATTGCACTTATATCGCGGTACTTCTGGGACAGAAGTTGCTTATTTTCTGCGACTTTTGCTGCAACGTTTGGGGCTGCATCCCGGTCATCCAAAATTGCGGATTCTTGCTTCTAGTGCATCTTTGGAACCAGACGATCCAAAAAGCTTAGAATTTTTGAATCAATTCTTTGGTGCCGGATGGAATTCCCAACAGATTATACCGGGTCATTTAGAACAAATTCCACCAATTGAAGGTCAAGAATTTCTGGAGAGCGAACCGTTTATCGCCTTGGCAGCAGTACCAGAAATTAACAATGCAGAAACGTTGCAGTCAACGGCTGCATACAGTGCTTGCCGCCAAATTGTGGAATCTGAAACCGCGCAAGTTGGCGCTAGAATGGTCAATGCTTGTAAAGTTGACGGCAAAGTTCGCGCAGTGGCGATCGCAAATTTTGCTAAACAGATTTTCGGCAATGACTTACCCGATGAAAACCTCAAACTTGCAGTAACAGGACTTCTAGCCACTCGCGGTTTATCGAACCAAACATCTTTGCCATCTTTCCGGCTGCACTGGTTTTTCAGGAATATTGAGGGGCTTTGGGCTTGCACTAAACCGAATCACGGGTGCGAAGAAAATGAAATTAGTAAAAATCGATTAGTTGGCAAACTATTTGTCGAAAATCCTCCCATACTTTACGACGAGTACCGAGTTTTAAAACTTCTTTATTGCGAACAGTGCAGAACTGTATTTTTTGGGGGAAACAGGCTGACAAAGAAGCTTAATGACGGATGGGAACTTTTGCCTACCGAACCAGATATTGAGGGAATTCCTGACAGAAAATCTGGACAATTTATTGAGCAGATGACTTACAAAGAATTTGCTATATTTTGGCCGTCCAGAAAAATCGATGAATATTCAGAGGGTTGGGGACAGTCTAAGAAAGCAGAGTCAGGTCGCTGGCACAAGGCATCGCTAAATACTCGCAGCGGTATAGTTCGTTTGGGAAATCCAGATTCATCTGATGAATTGACAGTAGAAGGTTATATTTTTTATCGACCGAACCTGCTACCAGGAAATGATGAAAAAGTTAAAGCCTTGCCTTCAGTTTGTGCTTGCTGCGGTGCTGACTATAGTAAGAAACTGTATCGAAAATCTTCCATTCGCGACTTCAGAACAGGTTTTTCTAAAGTGAGTCAAGTTCTGTCTAAATAACTTTTTTATCAGTTACCTGACAAGCAAAATTCTCGAAAATTGGTAGTGTTTTCTGACAGTCGCGAGGATGCCGCTTCAATATCAAATGGAATTGAAAGGACGCACTATAGTGACTTAGTGCGCGAGGCGATTTTTGATGAATTGAAACAAGAGGCGATCGCCCGTCCTATTCTACTTCAAAATCTCCAAGAGCACGACTTGCCTACCTGTACCGAAGTTATTGAATTTGCCCAGCATCACCCAAACGCTGTTGACCAGATACAAAAAGCAATTAAAGATGCTAATAGGCTATTGCCACAAGGTCTCGGTTCTGAAGATTTAGAACCGTTACAAAATCGAATAAATACTGCCCAGAAGCTACTCAGTGAAATTAAAAAAATAGGCAATACCCGGACAGTTCCTCTCAGAATGCTATTTGAAGGTCTTGAAAAGCCGCAAGACCCAGGACTTCTGATCCAGCGATTGATAAAGTTAGGCGTTAACCCTGCCGGTAACGATGTTCTTTACCAAGAATTTTCCTATGAGGGAAAGTACCACCATTGGACAAAAATATTTGACTTTGCAACCGCCGGGTGGAAACCAGACTTGTGCGCTGAAGCACAAACAAGGCGAGACACGACACTTCGAGAAAAAGTAAAATCAGAGGTCTGCGACACACTTTTTAGTCGCCTCTACTTTGGGATTGAAGCATCGGGATTGGGTTATATTCGCCTGAATTTACTCCCAAATCAATTAGAACAGCTAGCCATTCAATGCGGAGTTTCAAGCTCAGTATTTGAGAGTATTTGCGATGGCGTATTGCGAATCTTAGGTGATTTTTACAGATATCCAAGAAAACCTCAAGATTATCCGCTGGATGACTGGAAAGACTGGGGTGATGCGCGAGCAAATTTGCGGAATTATATTAAAAAGTGTGCCGAAAATTGCGGAATTTCCGAACAGGAATTGAAGCCCGCATTATGGTCAGCTATTTGCACGCAGGGTCAACACCACCACTTAATACTGAATCCCCGGCATTTATCTGTACGAGTTGCTGTGTCCGATGACCCCGTGTGGCAGTGCGGGTTTTGCCAGCGCCATCACCTGCACCGCGCCGGAGGTGTTTGTACTAATTGTTTGGCACATTTACCAGCGAAACCTAATAGAAAATGCGGGGATTTGTACGATCGCAATTATTTCGCCACCCAAGCTGTAAATAAGCGTCAACCGTTGCGGTTGCACTGCGAAGAGTTGACCGGCCAAACTGACGATCAGGCTGAGAGACAGCGACATTTCCGCAACATCATCGTGAATTTTGGCGAACAAGACAGAGATTTTATCCCAGTAGTAGATACGATCGATATCTTGAGCGTCACAACCACAATGGAGGTGGGAATTGATATTGGCAGTTTAATGGCTGTGGTGATGGCAAATATGCCGCCGATGCGCTTTAATTACCAGCAGCGTGCGGGTCGCGGAGGTCGCCGGGGTCAGGCTTTTGCTATTGTACTTACTCTCTGTCGCGGTCGATCGCACGATGAATTTTATTACCGACATCCTGAAAAAATTACGGGCGATCCGCCGCCGGTTCCTTTTCTTGCTATGTCACAGGTTGAGATGGCCCAGCGCCTCCTAACCAAAGAATGTTTGAGACGTGCATTTATTGCTGCTGGTGTCAACTGCTGGGAGGTGGAAAAAAAGCCAGACAGTCACGGTGAATTTGGCACAGTTCAAAATTGGAAGGAAACGGAAGAACGGCGCGAACAAGTTCGCCGCTGGTTGGGAACTTCTTGTGATGTAACTGAGGTAATCAATTCTCTGCTAGTCGGCGTTGCAGGTATCGATCGCGATCACTTGGAAAAATACGCGCGTCAGGATTTGTTTGATAAAATTAATGAGTGCGCCAATAACTTAGAATTGACTGGAGATGGACTGGCAGAACGCCTCGCTGAGGGCGGGATTTTGCCGATGTACGGGATGCCTTCAAGAGTGCGCGATTTGTACCATCACGAACCGTCTAGAAAACAGAAAGTTTCTACTATCGATCGAGATTTGGATTTAGCAGTCGCGGAATTTGCACCAGGTTCCGAAAAAACCAAAGACAAGCGAATTTATACCGCGATCGGGTTTACAGCACCGTTAATTTCAGACGGTAAACACGGGTTAGTTCCTGCGGGCGAACCTGTGAGCGATCGCAAATGGATGTTGAGGTGTCAGCGCTGCCAACATACGGCAACCTCTAATACAAAGTTTGAAGATACAATCTGTCCGAAATGCGCGGCAACTGAGGAACAGGGATTTCGAGTTTTTCAGTGGGCTGTCCCTTTAGCTTTCCGTACCAGCATCAATCCTGGGGCTGACGCTAAAGAGGAATACGATGCGTTAATTACAGGTGCAGGCAGCGTCGCCGAGGCCCAACCTCAAGATTTTAACTTAGTAAATAACACGAATACTCAGATAGCTTTCTCAGAGTCCGGCCGCGTTTTCCGCGTCAATGACAATCGAGGACAGCTATTCAAAGGAGCGATCGGAAATGCCACATTTGGACGCGGTGACAAACTATTACCCGATCAGTGGATTGATGAGCGATTCCAGAATAAGCCTGACGGGGTGAGGTTTAAACCGCAGGGCGAGTCAGAGGCGATCGCTATAATTGCCCCAAAAACCACTGGCGTACTGCGAATTAAGCCAGTTACTGTACCTGATGGATTGTGCCTCGATCCTATTGCACCCGGTTCTGCTGTCAAAGCTGCTTTCTACTCCGCCGCTTTCACGGTTCGTGCTGTAGCGGCACAGGAGTTAGACATCGATCCGGAAGAATTAGATATCAGCGGTTTGCGACAGGTTGAATTAGAGGATAAAAAAGTAGGAGAAATTGTCATTAGCGATCGGCTTGCTAACGGTTCTGGCTTCACCGACTGGTTAGCCCATCGCTGGGAAGATATCCTTACAGACAAAATTCTGAATTCTCAAAATAGCTTTGCTGAGGCAATTATGTCACCCGAACACCGCGACAAATGCGACTCTTCTTGTTACGATTGCTTGCAGCAGTACCGCAATATGAACTATCACGGTTTGCTGGATTGGCGTTTGGGAATTTCTTTGCTGAGAGCCTTAGCCGACAGCAATTTTCAATGCGGGCTCGATGGAGATTTTTCTATTCCAGACTTAGAAAATTGGCTGCTGAATGCAACTGCTTTGCGCGATATATTTTGTGCTTCGTTTAATTGTTCTGGGGAACAGTTCGGCGCTTTACCGGGTTTTGCAGTGGGCGATAAAACCGTTATTATCGTTCATCCTTTGTGGGACGTAGATAACCCTCAAGGCTTATTGCATGAAGCGATTGCTACAGTAGAAGCGCCCGATCGAGTTCGATACCTAGATACCTTCAATCTCCTGCGCCGTCCGAGTTGGTGCTATCAATCGCTAGATGATTAGATGGAGGATTCAAACATTAACACACTAGATGGTGGATAACTTGACTGAATGAGGATTTACGCAACCTTCTCGTGCAGAGCCGTGGCAATTCCAAGAGCGCTTGGGGCCGGAGCGGCCTGCTGGGGGATTGCCACGGCTCTGCCTAAATCCTATTAATGCACTATGTAGGCGCTCCGGCCCGCTCTCCTATTTGTAAAGTTTTTTATAGATCCGATCGCACTGCTTGTATTTAACGGATAATATCTGTTTATTTATTTTTCCCCTCCAGCGATCGCCCTCAAAACAACTTTACTTTTCTTTACAAACCAACAACCAAAAGACGGCGCCGAACACAATAATTTCGTTACAGACTTTAAATGCGACGCGCGATCGACTAAAGTAAAAAAAATGGCTTTATCCGTTTATTCATCGCAAAGGAAACAAAGCTCATGGTTCAACGCGGTTCGACAGTCCGGATTCTCCGCAAAGAATCCTACTGGTATCAAGAAGTGGGCACCGTTGCTACGGTAGACCAAAGCGGCATTAAATACCCAGTTATCGTTCGCTTTAGCAGCGTCAATTATGCCGGCGTCAACACCAACAACTTCGCCCAAAGCGAATTAGTCGAAGTCGCTGGCCCCAAAGCAAAAGCATCGACCACAGCCTCCGGTGGCAAGCAAACGACGATCAACGAGAAAACTCGGAAAACCGGCAGCGGAGCAGCCCCCAACCAGCCCAAAACTTCGACCGGCAGCAAGCCCGGTGCGGAAGTTGCCGGCAGCGTCGAAGGTGCACCAAATCAAGGAACAGAGCAACGCTAATTGTGCCAGAACTGCCAGAAGTAGAAACTATTTGCCGGGGTTTGAACCAACTTACCCTCGATCGCGAAATATTGGGCGGAGACGTGCTGTTACATAGCTCGATCGCCCGCTCAATCTCTGCAACCGATTTTTTGACAAAACTCAAAGGAAAGTCGATCGAACGGTGGTACAGGCGCGGCAAATACCTCCTGGCAGAACTATCGCAATTGACAGAAGCAGAAAGGGAAACGGACAAAGTTGGGAATTTTCCAACCCAAAATCCCAGTTCTTCCCTTCTGCCTTCCAAAGCCGGCTGGTTGGGCGTTCACCTGCGGATGACCGGTCAACTGCTGTGGGTAAACGAATCCGAACCCCTGCCAAAACACGCGCGAGTCCGCCTGTTCTTTGCAGGAAACCAAGAATTACGCTTTGTAGACCAACGCACCTTCGGTCAAATGTGGTACGTCCCCGCAGAAACCGAGGTTTCCAGTACAGTCACCGGCCTGAAACTCCTAGGCCCGGAACCGTTTTCCGACGAATTTACCACAGAATATTTGGCAGCCAAGCTGCACAGACGGGCGCGACCAATTAAAACAGCATTGCTAGACCAGTCACTGGTAGCGGGTTTGGGGAATATCTACGCTGACGAAACTTTGTTTTTGTCGGGAGTGATGCCGACAACTCTGTGCGCCGATTTGACAAGAGAGCAAATCGATCGCATTCATACAGCTATTATTCAAGTTTTACAGCGGGCGATCGCCTCCGGCGGCACCACCTTCAGCAATTTTCTCAACGTCCAAGGCGTCAACGGCAACTACGGCGGCGTTGCTTGGGTGTACAATCGGGCCGGTCAACCCTGCCGCACTTGCTCGACAACCATCGAACGGATAAAATTAGCAGGGCGATCGACTCATTTTTGCCCCGCCTGTCAGAAATAACCAATTCCGCAACGGATTTTGTACCAGATTTCACGGATCTACCAAATCTCAGCTTCCGACTCTTCAGTCTGCGGAGGCAGACATCGTTTGTGTAGGGGCGGTTTCAACCGCCGACTCAATCAACCGCCGACTCTTTTAACTGGTATTAAAGCCAAATCGGCATTAAAATTTGTATACTTTTATAAACGAAACAGAGCAAATTATGGCAATCAAAAAAGGTAGCACAGTCCGCGCAATTCGCGAGAAACTGGAAAACAGCCTCGAAGCCCAAGCCAGCGATCGGCGCTTTTCCTCCTATCTATTTGAAACCAAAGGCGAAGTGATGGATGTTCGCGGCGACTACGCCTTTGTCAAATTCGGCAAAGTCCCCACCCCGAATATTTGGCTGCGCGTAGACCAACTCGAAGATTTTAAGTAAACTCACTGACACAAAACATCACAATCAGTCGTGGATGTAACTAACACTATTTCTGATAGTTGCTAACTTTTAGGTACGTTGTTGCGCTTGGGCGCGCTCTTTCATATATATATAAGAGCGCCCAAGTGCAACAACATACCTGAGCGAAGGTAACGTAGATTACATACAGTGCACCCGATCGCAATTAAGCTCATTATTAAAATCTAAAATCTTAAATTTCGCATCTAAAATCCCATGAATCCCCCATCAACCCGCGTTTCAATTATTGGTGCAGGCAAAGTCGGTAGCACCTTAGCCCAACGAATTGCCGAGAAAAATCTAGCAGATGTAGTATTGCTAGATATCGTCGAAGGTTGGCCGCAGGGGGTTGCTTTGGACTTGATGCAAGCCCGGGGAGTCGAACGCCACGATCGCCAAATTGTCGGTACAAATGATTATATAGATACAGCTAACTCAAATATCATCGTCATTGCCGCCGGAATTCCGCGCAAACCCGGTATCAATCGCGAAGATTTAATTAAAATCAATGCTCGAATTGTTACTGAAGCTGCAAAAGGGGCGATCGCCCATTCCCCCGAAGCAATCTTAATTGTCATCACAAATCCCCTAGATATTATGACATATCTAGCCTGGGAAGCTGTGGATTTGCCAAAACACCGAGTTATGGGGATGGGGGGAATTCTCGACTCCGCCCGCTTTCAAACTTTTATTGCAATGGAATTGGGAGTTTCCATTGGTGAAGTCTGTGCGACAGTCATCGGTTCCCACGGCGATTTAATGGTTCCTTTGCCGCGCTATTCCACTGTTAACGGCATTCCTATCGATCGACTTATGGATGCTGGGGCGATCGATCGCATCGTACAGCGGACTCGCCACGGCGGCGCCGAAATAGTAGGATTGATGAAGACGGCTAGTGCTTATTTTGCACCCGCATCTTCCGCCTGTTTAATGGTAGAATCAATTTTACTCAATCAGTCGCGACTGTTGCCTTGCTCAGTGTATTTGGACGGTCAATACGGCGTGCAAGATATCTTTTTAGGTGTTCCCTGCCGCTTGGGATATCAGGGAGTAGAACAGGTTGTCGAACTCGAACTCAGCGATACAGAGAAAGCTGCTTTAATCGAATCAGGAAAAGTGGTTTTACAAAATATTGAAGAAGCAAGGAGGATAGTGAAAACTCCTGATGCAAGCAAGTAATCGCTAGTAAGCTGTTGTGCTTTTAAATTAGATATTCGGGACGCAGATCAAAGCAACGTCCCACAATAATTTTATTGATTTTTGAGACAAAGTTTAAATACAGAATAGCTTAAATATAAAGTACCACAAACTCCCGGCGATCGCAAGACTGGGCGGCTACAATCCGTGCCAACGCTCTATCTTGAAATACATCTGCCTTGAAGAGCCTGATATCTGCATTGTTTATTTGGGCGACAGCTTAGGACTAATCAATCGATAATTAGTGAAAACGATAGAAAAGGCGATCGGCTCAATTTAAACAAATTTTAATAGAGGTACTCTCAACAGGATATTCGATCGCAAAACTAAGGCAAACATCGAGGGAGTTTGCGATAATAATAAAAAAGTGACAATTGCCACCGCAGGCGATCGAAAAAAAATGTCAAAATTAGTCAGGACTCTGGGGGCACTCCCGCGAAGAAACCGGGTTTCTGTTTGCCGTTTGGGAGTTTTCCTTACTTAATGACCTTAATAAACCGGCTTCATGCGTATATTTACTGAGTACAATTATCAATTATTGAGAAATAATGCAGTAATCAATCATACCTCCGCCGCCGTCCCAGTAAATATACTGGGTCAAGAGACTCGCTTTACTTAGGAATCTAGAAAAAGTACGGAAATTCAGTGCCAATAGCTGCTAAGTGGAAGGAGCAATCAGAAAATATGTCCTTTGTCTTTTGAATTTACCAGGCTCAACTTGCAGAGCGCTATGGGGATGCTATATACCTCGATACCAAACCGCAAAATAACTAAAAAAATAGCATTATGTTTCATGAATACCTGTATCAAGAAGTAACCGACTTGCGCCAAAAGCTAGCTCACCTAGAAAGAGAAATGCAGTCTCAAACTTGGTTCAAAAAGTTGCAAGCGCTGATGGGAGTGATTGGCAAAATTCGCCAATCCCTAGACTTAGAAACAATATTCAAAATCACAGCCACCGAAGTCAGGCAACTCCTAAATGCCGATCGAGTCGCCGTCTACCGCTTCATCCCCGAATCCGAGTGGAACGAGGGCGAAGTAGTCTCAGAAGACGTGCTTCCCCAATTCAGCCCCTCCCTGGGTGCAAAAGTTCACGATCACTGCTTCGGCGAACAATTTGCCGCCAACTACGCCAAAGGTTACGTTCAAGCAGTCAGCGACATCTACAAAGCCCGGTTGAGTCCCTGTCACCTCAGAATCCTCAAGCGATTTCAAATCCGAGCAAACTTAGTCGTACCCCTGCTGCAAGGACAACATTTATGGGGATTGCTGTGCATTCATCAGTGCGGTCAACCCCGCGATTGGCAGGAAGACGAAATCGAATTTGCCAAACAAGTAGGAGAACATTTAGCAGTTGCAATTTATCAGGCCGAATTGCACTCGCAAACCCAGAAACAATTAGCAGAAATCGCATCGGCGCAGCAGAAACTCCGCGACAGCGAGCAAAAATATCACCAAATTCTCGATTCGATCGCCGATATGGTATTGGTCAAAGGCCCCGAATCGAAAATCGTCTGGGCAAATCAAGCATTCCGCGACTATTACGGCATGACTGAAGAGGAACTGCAAGGCATCGTAGACGCACCTTTTTCCGAGTCCGACAATATTCGACCGTACATCAAAGATGACGCTTTCGTATTTGAAACCGGACAGACTCTGCAAATTCCCGAAGAACCGGCGACGCGGCACGACTCAGAAGTGCGGCTGTTTAGCACAGTCAAAACACCCATCCGCAACCAAGAGGGCAAAGTTGTCATGACTGTCGGCGTCTCCCGGGACATGACGGAACGCAAAGCAGCAGAAGAAGCCGTCAAAGCCAGCGAAGCCCAATACCGCCGCCTGGTAGAAACCTCCCAAGATATGATTTGGTCGGTGGATGCCGAGGGGCGCTTCACCTTCGTCAACCCAGCAGTTAAGTATATCTACGGTTACGAACCAGCAGAAATGCTCGGTAGGGCCTTCTCGGACTTGATGACACCAGAACAAATGCAGGAAGATTTAGCAGTTTTCGCCCGCCTGCTTGATGGAGAATCAATTTTCCAGCACGAAAGCACCCACATCGCCAAAGACGGCAGCATCAAACATTTGATGTTCAACGCTATCGCCCTGTACGACGAAAACGGAAATGCGATCGGTACCACTGGTACAGCCACCGACATTACTGCTCGCAAACGGGCAGAAGAAGCATTGCAGCGGGCCAATGCAGAACTGGAAACCAGAGTAGAAGAACGCACCGCCGAACTGCGGCACACCTTGGCTGCCCTCACTGCTAGCGAAGCCAAATTCCAGACGATCGCCGCCACCATCCCCGGTGCTCTGTTTCAATTTTGCAGCCGCGAGGGAGTGTGGAGTTTTGACTATATGAGCGATCGCATTTTCGATATCACCGGCATCACAGCAGCAGCAGCAGTCATCGGAGATCTAAATACATTCACGAACCGCGTCCACCCCGATGACTTGGAAAGCTACATCGCCTCCATCAAGGAAGCCGTAGAAAATATCTCCCTGTGGCACTACGAAGGGCGGTTAGTCAAGCCCGACGGTGAGATTCGCTGGTGGCAGGGCGACTCTATGCCCACCCGCAGCGAAAACGGCGAAACCGTATTTTGTGGCGTCCTCCTAGACATTACCGATCGCAAAGTGGCCGAAACCGCCATCCGCGAAAGCCAGCGGCAGCTTCAAGAAGCCCAGAGACTCGCCCACGTGGGCAATTGGGAACTCGACGCAATCACCGAAACCGTCACTTGGTCCGAAGAACTTTTCCGCATCTTCGGGCTAGAACCAGCGGCCGTTGCGCCCACCAGAGAAGAGCAAGTGGCTCTAATCCATCCAGAAGATTTGGAATTGTGGGGAACCGAAGTACAGCGGGGAGTTGAAGCAGGTACTCCCTTTGATTTTGACTTCCGCATTTACCGTCCCGACGGCACCCTGCGGCACCTCAACGCACTGGGCCGCGCCGAAACCGATGCCAGCGGCAAGGTGCTAAAATTGTTCGGCACAGCCCTTGACATTACCGATCGCAAAGCCGCTGAAGCAGCGCTGCGGCAAGCAGCAGCCGAGTTGGAAGACAGAGTGAGCGATCGCACCGCCGAACTTTCCCAAGCCGTCACTCAGTTAGAACAAGAAATTGGCGATCGAAAACTTGCAGAAGCAGCGCTGCAAGTTTCCGAGCAAAACCTGCGAACTATCTTTAACAATGTCTACGATGCTATCTTCATTCAAGACCTAGAAGGCAACATTCTTGATGTCAACGATCGAATGTTAGAAATGTACGGAGTTAGTCGGGAACAAGCAATCAAATCATCAATTACAAAGGATTATTCAAGCGATGACAATCCTATTCAACTAATGAGAGAACTTTGGGAAAAAGTATTATCAGGCGAAAGCACCCGTATCGAATGGAAATCTAGGCGACCCAACGATCGTTCAACCTTTGATGCAGAAATTGCTGTGTCAAGAATTCATCTCAACGGCAATCTGGGCATCATTGCCAACGTGCGAGATATTAGCGATCGAAAACTTGCAGAAGCCGAACTGCAAAGCGCTCAAAAGTTTATGGAATCAGTCCTCAACACCATACCCGTAGGAGTAGTTGCCAAGGAAGCCCAAGAATTGCGGTTTGTACTCTGGAACCCCGCTGCCGAAGATTTGCTCGGTTTCCGTGCAGCAGAAGTTATCGGCAAAAATGATTACGACTTTTTCCCCACAGAACAAGCTGATGTTTTCACCGCCAAAGACAGGGAAGTGCTCAACAGCGGGCAAATTGTAGAAATCGCCGAAGAAGATATTCAAACAGGCCAAGGAGAATCGCGGATATTTCACACCAAGAAAACAGCAATACTCGGTGCTGATGGCACACCGCAATATCTATTAGCTGTCACTGAAGATATTACCGATCGCAAATTAGCAGAAATTGCCTTGACGCGATCGTCAGCCCAACTCAAACAGCAAGCCGATCGAGAAAAACTAATCAACAGTCTCACCGCTCAAATCCGCAATTCCCTCGACTTCGACAGCATCGTCACAGTCGCAGTTAAGGAAATTCGCGCTTTCCTGAAGATCGATCGCTGCAACTTTGCCTGGTATCGCGAAGACGGGGAGGAGCCTTTCTGGGAAATTATTAAAGAATCTCGCCACCCCCAACTTCCCGATTTAACAGGTCCCTATCGGGCTTCAGATTTTGGCCCCGTTGGAGAACAAATATTGCATATGGAAATAGTGCGGCTGGATGATGTCGAAACAGTCGCAGATCCTGCTTGGAAACAAACCATTCGAGGGATGGGCTACCAATCTGTATTAGCCATCCCCATGCAGGCACTTTCCGGAGTAATGAGCGCAATTACCTGCTGCAACAGCAATTCTGTGCGGCCCTGGAGCGACAGCGAAGTCGAATTGTTGCAAGCGATTACAGTTCAATTGGCGATCGCCCTCAACCAAGCCGATCTCTACGCCCAAACTCGCAATAAAGCTCGCGAATTAGAGCAAACCTTGCAGCAATTAACCAGCGCTCAATCGCAGTTAATTCAAAGCGAAAAAATGTCATCTCTCGGTCAACTCGTCGCAGGAGTCGCCCACGAAATCAACAACCCAGTTAACTTTATTTACGGCAATCTCAGCCACGCCAACGAATATACTCAAGACTTGCTGCACCTGATCGAACTTTACCAAAACCACTATCCCGAACCCGTCCCGGAAATTATAGAGGAAGTCGAAGCGATTGAACTCGAATTTCTGATGGATGACTTGCCGAAACTGTTGACCTCAATGAAAGTCGGTGCCGACAGAATTCAGCAAATCGTGGCATCTCTCCGCACCTTCTCCCGCATGGACGAAGCAGAAATGAAAGCAGTCAACATTCACGAGGGAATAGATAGCACTCTGATGATTTTGCAGCACAGGCTCAAAGCCAAACACAATCATCCAGAGATTCAAGTGATTAAAGAATACGCTCAATTGCCCTTAGTAGAATGTTATGCCGGACAGTTAAATCAAGTATTTATGAACATCTTGAGCAATGCTTTGGATGCTTTGGAAGAACGGGATCTGCGCCGTTCTGCCGATCAAATGCGGGAAAATCCCAGCCTGATTCGCATCTGGACCCAAATGCCAAAACCAGAGCGAGTGCTCATTCGGATTTCTGACAACGGGCCGGGAATACCGGAGACTGTCGGCACTCGACTTTTTGACCCATTTTTTACCACTAAACCTGTGGGAAAAGGCACTGGGATGGGCTTGTCAATTAGCTATCAAATTGTTACAGACAGACACAACGGCTCGCTGAAATGCACTTCTGCGCCGGGACAGGGTGCAGAATTTGCGATCGAGATTCCGCTCAAAGCTAATTGCTAATCGGATGTCCGGTCAATTACCCGCAATCTGCAACGGTTCGATCGTTCGGACTTCAGTCCTCAGAAAGAAGGACTGAAGTCCGAACGATCGAACCAATTTTATAGTTGTCGATCGAGCTGGACATGATATAATAATTGCTTACTGAACTTGCTCTTGGGGCGATTTCTGATGCGGCGAATGAATGAAGCCTATGCACTTTCACTATCGAGCATTTTCATCTGATGTTCGTCGTAGCGCGTGCCAGCGATCGCAGATGGAGAAATCACCGCTTCAATCTGAGCCAAATCTTCTGACGATAAGTTCACCTCAACCGCTGCCAAAGATTCCGACAATTGAGTGCGTTTGCGAGCACCAATTACTGGTACAATTTTTGTACTTTTGGCAAGTACCCAAGCAATAGCAATTTGGGTCGGGCTAACATTTTTAGCCGCAGCAATTTGCTTGAGTTGTTCAACTAAACGCTGGTTCAGAACCAGGTTTTCACCGCTGAATCGGGGCAAGAAGGCACGGAAATCATTGGGTGCGGTGGGGATTGAACCGCTGAGCAATCCCCGCGAGAGAACGCCATAGGCTGTCACCCCGATGCCAAGTTCTTCAAGCACCGGAAAGATTTCAGTTTCAGGGCCGCGGCTAATCAGAGAATACTCGATCTGAAGGTCACAAATCGGATGAACTGCATGGGCGCGACGAATTGTTTCTGCACCTACCTCCGACAATCCGATATGGCGGACGTAGCCTGCTTTTACCAGATCGGCGATCGCGCCAATGGTATCCTCGATCGGCACATTGGGATCGAGTCGCGCCAGACGGTAGATGTCAATATGCTCGACTCCCAGGCGATTCAGGCTATAGGCTGCAAAGTTTTTCACCGATTCGGGTCGTCCATCTACACCAGTCCAGCCGCCATCAGGCGATCGCAAAGCACCGAATTTGACAGACAGCATAGCGCGATCGCGACGGTCTTTGAGCGCCCGACCAATCAGCATCTCGTTGTGCCCAGATTTATAAAAGTCGCCTGTATCTAATAATGTGATACCGCGATCGATCGCAGCACGGATCGTAGCAATGCTTTCATCATCATCCGATGCACCGTATAGCCCAGACATCCCCATACATCCGAGGGCTAACGGGAAAACGGTTGGGCCTCTGTAGCCAAGTTGACGGGGTTGGATGGCATTTTTAGTTGTCATTGTTTTATGGTTTTTTGGTTGAGTATTTTGCGTTTGCTGGCATCCAATCCTTCACAATCAGTAAGGACTAGCGGTGGGGCGGACAATTATCTCGCTGACACCGACATCATCGGGTTGCTCGATCGCAAATATAATCGATCGGGCGATCGCATCTGCCGGGATACAGATTCTTCGGAATTCTTTCATCCCTATTCTGGCATTTTCATCACTGATGCGATCGGGTAATTCCGATTCCTTGAATACAGCCGATTATTTGGTGCGCCTCCGTCTCGCGATATTGCTCTGCCCAAAAGTAGTTAAGAAGCTCGATGATATAACGAAAGTCTTTCATTCGATTGCTATTTTAAAGGTGGTATTGAACACTATTTAACCACACTTGATATTGCCCAGATTTATCAGCATTTCTGTCACTGCGCCACTGTCCAAAGGTTTAGAAAACCAATATCCCTGAGCTAATTCGCAGTCGAGGGCCCGAAGCTGGGCTAACTGTTCGGCTGTCTCCACACCTTCGGCGATCGCATTTAATCCCAAATTGTGAGCCAAAGTTACGATCGCCCGCACAATCTGCAAAGGCTGACCCCCACCGTTGCCGTTTTCCACAGCCCCCAAGCGACTGACAAAAGATCGATCGATCTTCAGCGTATCCAGCGGAAAGCGGTGCAAGTAACTCAAAGACGAATAGCCCGTACCAAAATCGTCGATCGACAATCGAATATTTCTACCTTTTAATTGGGCGAGTACAATATTTGCTTTAGCCACATTTTCTACGATCGCGCTTTCAGTGATCTCCAATTTTAAACAACTCGGAGCGCAGCCAGTTTCTGCCAATATTTCATCTATATGCTCAATCAAATTCGCCATTCCTAACTGTTTTGGAGAAAGATTGACGCTCATTGTTAATTGTGCAGGATCGATAATTGGTAATTGGGAATTGGGAATGGGGAATTGGGCATTGGGAATCGGGAATTGGGCATTGGGAATTGGGCATTGGGCATTGGAGATTGGGAATTGGGAATTGGGCATTGGGAAATTTTTCCCTCTTCCTTCTTCCTTCTTCCCTCGGACTTCTTCCTTTTTTCCTCTTTCTTCTTCCCTCGGACTTCTTCCCTTTTCCTCCTTCCCCATATCAGTAAAATCCGTTACATCCGTTACATCCGTTACAAAATCCGCTGCCGAACTTCCTTCTTCCATCAACATTTCTTGCCAAAGGCGCAATTGCCGGCAAGCTTCGCGCAGCACCCATGCTCCCAGAGGCACGATCAAGCCTGTTTCCTCGGCTACAGGAATAAAAGTAGACGGCGGCACTAGACCCCGAACCGGGTGCTGCCAGCGCACCAAAGCCTCAAAACCCTCGATCGCACCGCTGGCGAGCGAAAAAATCGGTTGGTAGTGCACAATAAAGTGCGAACATTCATCCTTACTCGAACCTAATTCCTCCTTGCCAAAAATAGCTAACCGCAGGTCTGTTTCTAACTGCAAGAGCGAGATAGTTTGGTCGTGCATCGCCAAATTAAACACCTCGTGGCGGGCTTTACCCAAAGCTTTAGCGCGGTACATAGCAATATCAGCATCGCGCAGGAATTCTTCGGGATGGCTGTAGAAAGCACTCTGCTGGCCGTTCAACTCGTCACTTTCTACTATTCCTAAGTCACCTCGACTGAAAACAATCCCAATGCTAGCGGTGGTAAATACTTCGTGTCCTTCGAGGTTAAACGGAATCTTCAGTTCTGTTTGTATCCTGTTAGCTGCTAGGGTGGCGTCGCTGAAGCTCTGAATGCGGTCTAGCAGGATGGTAAATTCATCTCCACCGAGTCGCGCCACGGTATCGGAAACGCGCACGCAATCCTGAAGCCGCTGCCCTAGGGCAATTAGCAGTTTATCCCCAAGAATGTGTCCTAAAGAATCATTAACTATTTTGAAGCGGTCTAAATCTAGGAACAAAACGGCAAATTTGTAATCTGGGGAATGTTTGGAACGGCGGATCGCTTTTCCTAGCCTGTCGATGAACAAAACGCGGTTGGGTAAACCCGTCAGCGAATCGTGAAAGGCGCCGTGCAGCAGTTGCTGTTCTACTCGCTTGCGCTCGGTGACATCTCTGATAATAATTTGGGCGGCGGCGGAGCCTTGATAAATAGCGGGGATGCCGGCAACTTCAACGTCTATGATTTGTCCGTCAAGCCGCATCAGTTTTTGTTCGGCAAGGTCGATCGGCTGATTTTCTTCCTCTACTTGCCTCATGCGTTCTCTGGCTGTTTCCACATAGTTTGGATGCACGAAATTCAATACCGGAAAGCCGATGAGCTCTGCTGGAGAGCTCGCACCCAGGAGTTTAGCGCCTGCTGCATTGATGTAGGCAATTTTCCCTTGACTGTGAACGGCGATCGCTTCGGGAGATAGTTCTACTAAACGGCGATAGCGTTCTTCACTCTCTTGGAGAGATACTATCAACTCGCAGCGCTCTTTTTCGGCTTGCTGGCGTTCGACTTCCATTTTGTGAACCGCTAGAAATTTACCGATACTTTGAGCCATCAATTCTATGATTTCTCTGGCCTGCGATTCAAAATCTTTCTGTCTGACTTCTTGTGCACAAAAGCTCAAAGTACCATAAATTTTATCGCTGACAAATATCGGTGTGCCAATGTATGATTCTATGTTCAAATCTTGATAAACTTGATAATCGCCCCTTTTCAGTATGTCTTTAATGTGAGAACACGCCATGGTTTTTTTGGATTTGATTACTGCTGCACAGTAAGTATCGCTAAGATTTAAGTTTAATCCTTTCTTGAAATATTTGATATCGCTTCTGACGGATCGAATCATAAAAGATTGACCTTCAACTTGAGCAATAATACCAATAGAGAGTCCAAAAATTAAACAGCCTGCTGTTAGATAATCGTCAACCAGTTCTTGAAAATTTTGATAGTGATAAGTTGTAATCCGGTGCAAGTGTTTGAGGTTGGCACTGAAGGTGGCTAAATCTTGAGACTTTAAAAATAATTCTTCTTCCGAGCGCTGGCGGTCTGTAACATCGGTTTGAACTCCAATAAAGTGAGTTAAGTGTCGCCGGGAGTTGTAGACGGGAGCAATCGAAAGTTCGTTCCAAAAAGGTGTTCCATCTTTCCGAAAGTTACGCAAGATAACTTGGCATTCTTTCCCTTCTCGAATGGCAGTTCGCAGTTCTTTTGCGGCGGGGCAGTTGGTGTTTGTTCCCTGTAAAAATCGGCAGTTTTTCCCAATTAATTCGTCTCTCCCATAACCAGTGATCCGCTCAAAACTGGGATTGACATAAATAATGGGATTATCTGCAACTGTGGCGTCGGCGATCGCAATGCCGTTGCTGGTACTCTCCATCGCCCGTTCCATCATTTGCAAGCGCTCTTGCGATCGAATGCGATCGATCGCCGCAGCTAACAGATTGGCGATCGCCTCTACAAAATAAACGTCATCTTGACTGAAAACCCGCTCGCTCTTGGTGTGCACCCCCAAAATTCCCCAGACGGGCGACTCAGCAGTCTTCGCTGGTTCTGCTTGTCCCCAGTTCCTTTTCACCAGTCCCCGATTGCCGGGAACGATCGCAGTGACGCCGCTGACAGCCTGGTGGTTGTGCAGCAGCGGCGACTCGCTAAAGCGGGTTTCCACCCGCAAATCTGCGACGATTATCGGTTCACCGACTAGCAACGTGTAACCTGCTTGCGATCGACTAGAAGCGGTAACAGTAGCGTTACCGACAAGTCCGGGCTGCCAGCCCACCCCCGATCGCAGCAGAAAAGCATGGCCCGAGGGCAACAGTTCCAAAAACTGGCAATACTCGACATCTAGGGTTTGGGCAATTAAAACCCCAGCTTTGTCCATCAGCGCGGACAAATCTGTTTCAGCCAGCGCCTGCTGCCCCAAGTAAGCAACGGCTGCTTGCTGGCGGGCCCGCAAGTGGATTGACGCCAGCAATTCCTGCTCTTTGGTGGCGGCTAGCTTGCGCTCGGTAATGTCGCAGAACACTGACAGCACAGTTTTTTCTGAAAGCAATGTCAAATACCGCATCGATACAGTTGCCCAAAACAGCGTGCCGTCAGCTTTTTTGAGGCGGACTTCTGTCTCGCGGACTTGTCCGTTGCGGGCGAGCTCCGAGAGCAGTTCCTGGCGCTCTGCGGGGTTGTTGTAGAGCATGGAGGCCGGTTGGCGCTCGATCGACTCAAATGCTCTCAGGCCGAAAGCCTGACGGCATAAATCGTTGCTATAAAGAATTGTGCCGTCAGGCAGACTGCTGACGATCATGGGCATGGGCATCGAATTGGCGATCGTCAGCAGCAATTCTTTGGTTCCTTGCAACTCTTCGTACAAGTCTGGCTTGGCGGCACAGCCCTGACAGTCTTCACCGTTTTCAGGGATAAAACTTTCCATTTTTGAATTGATCCGTTGTGCAGGTAACTTTTTTTACACTTGTGGTGACTGACAATTTCAGATGCAGAGGACGATCGACAGTACCCCACTACATTAATCTTAACCAGAACAACGCAACTCAGCAGTCCAAAACTGCTCGGATCGAGTTTTAGGTGGACTGTCGGTGGAGATCGCATCTGTCTCTGGTAGGAAAATGTACAGTTTCTGAACTTGCGTTAAATTTTCATGTATGGCGGGGTACTTTGCCAAATGTGCAGCCGAAGCCCCTAATCTAAAAAGTAATGCCATCTGCCAACAACTACCCAAAACTATCCGAGGAGAGAGGGAAAATGCTTGAATCTTACCGCCTTCACGCTGCCGAAAGAGCCGCATTGGGAATTCCACCGCTGCCGCTAGACGCCCAGCAAACGTCGGAACTCTGCGAATTGCTGAAAAATCCGCCCCCCGGCGAAGAATCCGCCTTAATAGAATTATTGCGCGATCGCGTACCTCCTGGGGTAGACAGCGCCGCCTACGTCAAAGCAGGTTTTCTCACCGGCATCGCCAAAGGCGAAATCCACAGCCCCCTAATTGCTCCCAAATGGGCAGTTTACCTGCTGGGGACAATGATGGGCGGTTACAACGTCCAATCTTTAATCGATTTGCTCCATCCCACTGCCGAAGTCGCCATTCCCGCCACCGCAGCCCGGGCTCTGAGCAAAACGCTGTTAGTATTTGACGCCTTTCACGACATTCTCGCCCTGTCGGATACCAATCCCTACGCCAAGCAGGTAGTCGATTCTTGGGCTGATGCCGAGTGGTTTACAGGCCGCCCAGAACTCGCGGAAGCCATTACCGTTACAGTCTTCAAAGTGCCCGGAGAAACCAATACCGACGACTTGTCGCCCGCACCTCAGGCTACCACGCGGCCGGACATTCCTTTGCACGCTTTGGCGATGCTCGAAAGCAAGATGCCAGGGGCCTTGGAAACGATCGCCCAATTGAAGGAAAAAGGTCATCCCGTAGCCTACGTCGGCGATGTTGTCGGCACCGGTTCCTCGCGGAAATCGGCGATTAACTCCGTGTTGTGGCACATCGGCAACGATATTCCCTTTGTTCCAAACAAGCGCAGCGGCGGATACATTCTAGGAAGTGCGATCGCCCCGATTTTCTTCAATACCGCTGAAGATTCCGGCGCATTGCCGATCGAATGCGATGTCGCCAAAATGGAAACCGGCATGGTAATCACCATCCATCCCTACAAAGGCGAAATCACCAACGAAGCCGGAGAAATCATCTCCACCTTCACCCTCAAACCCGACACAATCCTCGACGAAGTGCGCGCCGGCGGCCGAATTCCGCTATTAATCGGACGCACCTTAACCGACAAAGTTCGTGCAGCATTAGGACTAGAAATCAGCACAATTTTCACCCGTCCAACTATTCCCGCCGATACCGGAAAAGGTTTCACCTTAGCCCAAAAAATGGTAGGAAAAGCTTGCGGTTTAGCAGGCGTTCGTCCCGGCACATCTTGCGAACCAGTCATGACCACAGTCGGCTCCCAAGATACCACCGGGCCCATGACTCGCGACGAATTAAAAGAACTCGCTTGTTTGGGATTTAGCGCCGATTTGGTAATTCAAAGTTTCTGCCACACCGCCGCCTATCCGAAACCAGTCGATGTCAAAACTCACCACGAATTGCCCGATTTTATGGCACAGCGGGGCGGCATAGCTTTGCGTCCCGGAGACGGAATTATTCACTCTTGGCTGAACCGGATGTTGTTGCCGGATACAGTGGGAACCGGCGGCGATTCTCACACTCGTTTCCCGTTAGGAATTTCCTTTCCTGCGGGTTCTGGATTAGTAGCATTTGCTGCTGCTTTGGGCGTCATGCCTTTGGATATGCCGGAATCGGTTCTAGTCCGGTTCAAAGGTGAATTGCAACCGGGAGTAACGCTGCGGGATGTTGTGAATGCAATTCCCTACGTAGCGATTCAAAAAGGTTTGCTGACAGTCTCCAAACAGAATAAGAAAAACGTCTTTTCTGGGCGGATTATGGAGATTGAAGGTTTGCCCGATTTGAAGGTCGAACAGGCTTTTGAATTGACCGATGCCTCGGCCGAGCGTTCTTGCGCCGGATGCACGATTAAATTGAGCCCTGAGACGGTCTCTGAGTACATTCGTTCTAACGTCGCGCTGCTGAAAAACATGGTGGCGCGGGGCTATGAAGATGCGCGGACGATGATGCGCCGAGTGGCGAAGATGGAGGAATGGCTGGCTAATCCGGTGCTGTTAGAAGCTGATGCTGATGCGGAGTACGTTGAAATCATCGAAATCGATCTCAACGAGATTACTGAACCGATTGTGGCTGCGCCGAATGACCCGGATAATGTTAAATTGTTGAGTGAGGTTGCGGGCGATCGGGTAGAGGAAGTATTTGTCGGTTCCTGCATGACAAATATCGGTCACTACCGCGCCACTGCGAAGGTATTGGAAGGTGCGGGAGAAGTGAAAACCCGCCTGTGGATTTGTCCGCCAACTCGCATGGACGAACAGCAACTGAAAGAAGAAGGTTATTACAGCATTTTTGGAGCCGCTGGAGCGCGCACAGAAATGCCGGGATGCAGTCTTTGTATGGGAAATCAAGCGCGGGTTAAAGATGCCACAACAGTGTTTTCAACTTCCACTCGCAACTTCAACAACCGCATGGGCAAAGACGCGCAAGTTTATCTCGGTTCAGCCGAATTAGCCGCAGTTTGTTCGCTGTTGGGGAGCATTCCCACAGTCGAAGAATACCGCGAGATTGTGGCGAAGAAAATCAATCCTTTTGCTGGTGATTTGTATCGATATTTGAATTTCGATCGAATTGCTGGTTTTGAGGATGAAGGGCGAGTGATTGCTTTGGAAGATATGCCTCGGATTGAGGATATTTTGGGAATTCCCGATGGTGTGTTGAGCAAGTAAAATCATCGCAGCTTAGTGAGATGGTTATTTTGAACCGCAGATAAACGCAGATGTACGCAGATGAATTAATTTTATCTGCGTACATCTCTGTTCATCCGCTGACATCATCTTCGATGGATGGATCGATCGCTGCGGAGATTGGTTTGTAGTGCGGACTTCAGTCCGCAGCCGGAGTACCGACTATTCGTCCAAACGATCGAACGGTTTTTGTTATGGTAATCGAGCGGACATGATATGACATCTGCGGTAAAAAAAAACTTTAGAATATTTGTAGCGATATTGAATTTCGCTCGAAGTAAGGGCAGGCAATTGCTCGCCTTTTATTTACAATATAAGTAGGGGCGGGTTCACCAACAATCTCTGGCTTCACATTGAGAATATTGATAAACCCGCCCCGGGCCGCGCTTCAAATATCCGAGAAAGGAGAACAGTGATTATGTCTGAACAAGCTTTGATCGGTGAAAGTCCAGCGACAGCAACTTCAGCGCCAGAACCTCGCATTGGCAATGAAATGGTAGAGTTTCTCAGTGTAATTCAGCAAACTCCGAGAGAATATTGGCCGAATTTGCTGAAAATGATGAGGTTATTTCTGGAAACTGTGACAGTTAAGCCAGGATTGTCGGAACCCGCCGAGACACCTGAAAACGTAGATTTTACTAAACTGTCGAAGGAGAGAAGTATCAGAAGAAATCAAGCTATGACCCGACTAATCCGAGCGGGGCTAAAGGAAGGAAATGAGGATAACGAACAACCAGAAACTATCGATCCCGTACAGCAGCACGAAGCTCTGAGCAAGCTGTTACAGTCTTGGGTAGATGATGGAGATGAACAGGAACAAACAGAAACCGCTGAAGTTCTCTGCAAGGCACTAGAAGAAAACTCGGTGCATATATAGTCCATGAGCAGAATAGTTTTGTTAGATTCTGGGCCTTTAGGAATTGTTACAAATCCCAAAGCCGCCTCTCCTTTATATCAAGAGGGTAAGCTCTGGCTGCAATCTTTGCCGCTAAAAGGTTACATTGTAATGCTTCCTGAAATTGCTGACTATGAAGTTCGGCGCGAATTAATTCGTGCGGGTAAGGCGGCAGGTATTCGACGACTTGATGAACTTAAATCGCAAATTCCCTACCGTCCTTTGACTACGGAGGTAATGCTTCTAGCTGCTCAGTTGTGGGCGGATGCACGAAAGAGAGGAAGGCCGACAGCAGAACCCAATGCACTTGACGGTGATGTGATTCTGGCTGCTCAAGCAATATTGGAAGCTAATCAGGGAAATGAAGTCGTGATTGCGACCACAAATGTGGGGCATTTGTCTCAGTTTGTGGATGCTCGTGAATGGCGATTAATTTCGTAAAGCTGGATTTTGGGAGAAAAATTTAAGCCAAAGCCCGTTAGCGAAGCTTGCAGAAGAGGATCGCACTTACAGACTTACCCAGTCCCTGATATACTTTCAACTACAGATATTTTTACAGATACCGTTAACGAGATAAACAGGATGGTGGAAACAGTGGACACAATGGAAAAAACGGACGATCGCACGCAAAGTCGGTTTTGGGGTAAAGTTACAGTCATAGACGCGGGCGATCGCTACAAGATAAATCGCATCGAAGTCAAACCGGGACACCACATCCGCACCCAAATGCACTATCACCGCAGCGAGCACTGGGTTGTCGTCTCCGGTACCGCTAAAGTTATCTGCGATGACAAAGAGACCATTCTCATGCAGAAACAGTCAACCTACGTTCCCATGAATACCGCTCACCGCGTCGAAAACCCCGGCGTGATTCCCCTGGTGATGATTGAGATCCAAAATGGCGAATATCTCGGAGATGATGACATTATCCGTTTCGCGCAAGACGCTGACGACGAAGATTGAGATAGAGTCCGGTTAAATAATTCTAATTAGGTTCGATCGTTCGGACTTCAGTCCTCTTTCATCTGGGACTTAACGGTAAATTAAAATTACGGGCAATTAAAATTGTAGGGGCAATTTCATAAATTGCCCCTACAGGATTATATTAAGGTTGTTAAACACGATAGTCTGATATAGCAATTGGCGATCGTCCTACGGCAAAGCAGCGTTTTTCAAATCTACGTTTGCCATATTAGCATCCTTTAGATTAGCACCAGTCAAGTCCGAACCGTTCAAATTTGCACCGTTCAAATTTGCACCAGTCAAATTTGCATCCCGCAAGTTAACCCCCAGCACATCTATTCCCGACAAACTGCCGCCCCGGAGGCTGACATTAGCTAGATTCGCTACAGACTGGCGAGCATTTCTCAGGTTCGCACCAGCCAAATTAGCACTTTCTAAATTAGCGCCGACTAAATTAGCACTGGTGAGGTTGGTATTTTTTAAACTAGCAATCACTAAACCCGCTAGACTCAGGTTAGCGCGGGTAAAATCAGCACTCTCCAAATTGGCCCCGTGCATTTTAGCCGCAATTAGACTCGCACCTGGCAATTTAGCTTGTTTCAGATTGGCTTGCTTCAGATTTGCTTCGTTTAAATTTGCACCGCTCAAATTTGCACCTGTCAAATTTGCACCGCTCAAATTCGCACCGCTGAGATTGATACCAGAAAGCTGCGCTCCTGTCAAGTCACAGCCGCTGCAATTTTTAGTTTCTAATAATTGCTTGACTTGTGATACGTTTTCTGCTTTGACTCCCGAAGCAAAACCGATCGCAATTAGCAGCCCTGTTGTTGTTAAAATTCCAAATTTCATATACTCACCCTCAGCGATATCTCTCTCTACTAATAATATCCAACATTTTTCGAGAGAGTGGGGTGATCGGTCTCTTCGATAAACTGTGACAATCATCACCCTATTGTGCACAAAAGATGATATGATTATGGACGTTTCAACTCTTAATAATTATTGTAAACAATTATTGCTTTTTCAGGAACCAAAAGGGAAAGGATTGCGTCGGCTCTAAACGGACACCCGTGATACTGTTCTGAGCAAAAGTATAGTCCTTATCCTGCCACAGGGGGATGAAAGGTACATCTTGACCTAGTATGTCCTGAATTTCGGCAAACAAAGCTTTGCGGGTTTGAGGGTTGGCTTCTTGGCGCTGCTTGGCGATCAGTTGATTTACCCGATCGCTATAATAAAACGAACCCTGCCCCTGACTGGCACCCTTCTCGCACCCGCGGGCCGCCGAACCCGTTGCACAATCCAAAAACGGCTGAATGTAATTGTCAGCGTCGAAAAAGTCAGCGTACCAATCCACTAACACCGCAGGATAAATCCCCTTCTCTATATTCTGAAACAAAGTCGGAGATTCGACGCTGTTAATTTCCACCTGCATAATCCCGTCCATTTTGAGTTTGGCTAAGGCTTTGATCGTGCTCGCCACTAAAGCTCGCTTTGTGGAACCAGTAGGATGCCAAATTTGAAAAATAAACGGATTCGTGGCCGAATATCCCGCTTTTGTTAGCAATTCCTTAGCTTTTGCCATGTTGGCGTCGCCGTACATTTCTTTAAATACTGGCTTGTTAACATCGAAGGTTGTGGGAATCAGGCTGTACAGAGGCTGGGCTTGTCCTCGGAGGACGCGATCGTTAATCAGGGGCCGATCCATCGCCGCGGCGATCGCCTGTCTCACCTCTAACTTATCCAGCGGTTTAGAATTGAGATTCAGCGTCATATAACTAACTGTACTGCTCTCCCCCGCGATTTCCTGCCATTTCCCTTTTTTGGCTCCCTCGTCCAAGCTGCGAACTTGGTCTGCATCCAGGGATAAATAAGCTACATCGATCGCACCTGTCCGAAAAGTATTGAACAAATTTGAAGAACTCGAAAGCAGCAAAATGTCAATCCCTTTATTGACAGGTTTGTCCCCCCAATACTGATCAAAGGCGTCAAACTTCAGAGAATCGCTACCGTACTTCGCCAACTTGTAGCGCCCGGTTCCCACAAACGTATCGGGTTTAAATTTACCGTCTCCTATCTCATAGGCTTTCGGAGAAATGGGACAAAGACCGGCAAATGTCAGCAGGGAAGGAAAAGCAGCAAAGGGCTTTTTGAGTTTAAAAGTTAATTCGTATTCGCCCGTCGCTTTCACCGATTCTATGGCATCGCCCAACAAGAAAGCCGGACGGCCGCCGTTTTTGATAAATCGCTGCAAGGAAAATTCCATCGCTGCGGCGTTAAACGGTGTGTCGTCGTGAAAAATTACGCCTTGACGCAAGGGGATTGTATATGTCAATCCGTCTTTGCTCACTTTTGGCATTGCTGTCGCCAAGTGGGGGATTAACTTTGTGGTTCCCGACTCGTAGGTGTAGAGAGTGTC
Organism: Microcoleus sp. PH2017_12_PCY_D_A; assembly: GCF_020738565.1. Lineage (NCBI taxonomy): Bacteria > Bacillati > Cyanobacteriota > Cyanophyceae > Oscillatoriales > Microcoleaceae > Microcoleus > Microcoleus sp. PH2017_12_PCY_D_A. The sequence continues at coordinate 31,694 of NZ_JAEQCI010000035.1, forward strand.
GCCCAAATTTCGCAGCAGTTGTCCTGAGATGGTTTCGTAAGCGTCGGCGGGGTCGATCGTCCGCAATTTCAAGGTTGTGCCAATTGTCACGCGATCGTTGTTGGGCGAATTGGGCGAATTGGGCGAATTGGGCGAATTGGGCGATCGACTGGCACCCTGTCCGCAGCTTGCAGTTAACAAGCAGCACAGACAGAACAGAGCTATAACTTTAATTACTGAAGGTTTTATAGATATTCTCGACTGCCGCTTGTTGATTTCCATCGTCTTTTATTGACACTCCAAATTAGTATTTATATTATCAGGACTTACGCAGTGTTAAATAAGAAACCGGTTTCTTGGTAGATGCAATGTCGCCAAACCGATACAAGCAGCAGCCGATCGCTTCCGCTGGCATAGGAATCATAATTTTGGACGAGTGCAGTGCGATCGCCCCGATCGCTCAATATCATTCAGATGTAAGCGGATTTGATATGACTGCTGACTCATGACTGATGACTGCTGACTGATGACTGCTGACTGCTGACTAATGACTGATGACTAAATTCCCCTGAGGAGCGATCGCCAATCCCGACAGCGTTTCAGGTAAATCCGAGCTACCCGATCGCTCGGATTTGTCCGCAAACACTCTTCAAACAATTTTCCCGCCGATCGGAACTCATGGCGATCGCAAAGTAACATCGCTTCAGTATATACCGCCAAATTTTCTAGCTTAGCCGAGAGAATTTCCGGCGGATCGGCATCGAATACCTCATATATTGTGACATATTGAGATTTTCCTTTGACCTGTACTTTATCCACAATCCGAATATTATAATCAGCCGGATTTCGCAACCGTTCCAAAGTGTGATGAGAAATTAACAAAGGAACGCCGTAATCTTTGGTCAATCCTTCAATCCGAGATGCCAAATTAACAGTATCACTAATCACAGTGCTATCCATTCTGCTTTTGCCACCAACTGTCCCCAGCATCAAAGAACCAGAATTGATCCCTAGGCCAATTTGAATCGGGATGTAGCCGACACTTAAACGGTATCTGTTGTAATCATTCAGGATATTTAGCATCGCAATACCAGCTTTCACTGCATCATCTGCACAGTCGCTAAACAAAGCCATAATTGCATCGCCGATATATTTGTCAATAAACCCGTGATTGCTAGTAATAGCAGGCTCCATCCGCGACAGGTAAGCATTGATAAAATTAAAATTTTCTTGCGGCGTCATAGTTTCCGAAAGCCTCGTGAAGTCGCGGATGTCCGCAAACAGCACCGACATTTCCTGCTGCACTTGGTCGCCTAAATTGACATCAATAATACTTTCATATCCCAACAAATTTAGAAATTGATGTGGCACAAATCGCCCGTAGGCATCAGTTAATTCTAATTCAGCATCAAGGGATTTCCCCAAATCTTGATTGAGTTGAAATAGTTTATTAATAAACTTATGGCGGTCGGCTTCAGCTTGTTTGCGTTCCGTGATATCTTGAAAAACTGCGATCGCAAAAGCAACTTTGCCACCCTCAAAAATTGGCGTCCCCCAAGTCTCAAGGGGAATTTTCTTGTCGGATTGATGAATTTCCAGATCGTCAGCCGTCGAACTTTCTCCCTTGAGGGCTCGGACAATCGGCAAATTTTCGGCAGGGTAAATAATATCAGTTCCCGCGATATAAAATTTATAACTTTTTGACAAATCATCAACAGCATTTAACGGCAACACCCCTTGGCCGAGTAACTGCTGTCCGGCACGATTGACGTAGTAAGGTTTACCTCGAGCATCGAGCACGGCCACGCCTACCGGAATCGCTTCGAGAAATTGAGCTAGCTTGATTTCGCCTTCCCGCACCGCCTCCAATGCCCGATAGCGCAACTCAGATTCAACCGTATCGGAATGTTCAGCAGTATTTTCCAGCAAGATTTCCAGATCCGCTTTTTCCTCCTTCAAGTCTTCCACTTGCTGGCGCAATCTTTCTATCTCTAAAAGTAGCTGTTCTCTAGATGGTTGTTCTTCCAGCATAACCCGAGAATTTGCGCCTCGACTAACAGAAAATTGATCGACAGTCCGTACCCTAAAAGTCATCATAGGTCTATAGTAATTCCCACTCCAAACTCGGCATTAGGCGCTGGAAATTATTCACAGATTTACCTTGCCAAGGTATACGTTGAGAACCTTGTACCGCCATTTGCACCCGAGCTTTTTTGCGGACCTCGATAATAAACTTCGACAGCATATTGATGCCCGAACTGTTCAAAAATTCTAACTGTTGCAAATTGAGGGTAATTTTTGCCTGTGCCAAATCGGCGACCTCCTCCAGCAACTGCACTATCGGCGCGTACTCTTGGGGCCCGCTCAACCTTAGAGATCCTATAAAACTCACGGTTGCCGTTGATGGATCGTAACAGATCCCGTAATCTTCTGTTTTAATTTCCATTGCCGCAAAAAAAGTCCCTTAGATATTATCGATCGCCAGCGATACTTATACTCTTAATTGCACCATAGTTGTCACGGTAATTACTTCCGGGTCTTTTTGCACCGTCTGGAACTTCCAGCCTATTTGGGTGGTATAATCGCTGAGCATGGTTAGCAAGCCCAATCCAGAATCGGTAAAGCTTTCGTCAAGAGCATTTTTTTCCAACCGCTCAATGTACAGATCGCTCGGATCGGACTCCAGCAACTGCTGAATGTAAGCCTGAAACTTGCTCACACATTGCACAGGAATGGTGTTAGCAACTGAGAAAATCAGTTTGTCGCTCTTTAATTGCAGTTTAATGTTGATCGGGTGTTCCGATGTCTCATCATTAAACTTCATCGCATTCTCTAATAACTCATTAGCAATGTAGCTAACAGCGCTTTTAATTTCAGCTTGTCTGTCAATTGTCGAGGGATCCTCTTCGTTTCCAGGAAAAAAAGTCGTCAAGTAGTCAGCCAGAAAATCCGCAGACAAACCGTTGTTCCGCCACCGCTGCTTGAGGGGGATCGAACTCGGAGAAAATCCAATTATTAAGTATTCGTGGCTGGGAGTCGGCTCTAGGAAATCGCCGAAAGTCTGAATCATCTTATTTGTTAATTGTTACTTGTTAATTGTTACTTGTTAATTGTTACTTGTTGGTTGTTATTTGTTAGTTGTTATTTGTTGGTTGTTATTTGTTGGTTGTTGGTTGTTATTTGTTGGTTGACTGTTGTTATTGGTTATTGGTTATTGGCGAGTTGCTACCAATGCCCCATGACCTGCGCGGGCCCATGACCTGCGCGGGCCCATGACCTGCGCGGGCCCATGCCCCATTCCCCATTCCCAATTCCCCATTCCCAATTCCCCATTCCCTATTTTTGCTTGAGAACCAGCAATGTGATGTCATCAAAAACTTTTTGTTTGCCGATGTGCGATCGCACGTCGTCAATTACAGCGTGCCTGATTTCAGTAGCCGTTCGCTGCCAATTAATCTTTATTACCTTAATTAACCTATCTAAACCATAAAGCACTTTATTCATATTTTTAGCCTCCGTAATCCCATCAGTGTACAGCACTACCACATCTCCTGAATGCAACTGGACAAGGGTTTGGGCCACAAAATCAGCAATATCTTCATCCAGCCCGATCGGGAAACCCAAATCGATTGTATCAAACCGCTCGACAGAACCGTTACACCGCACTACAATCATTTCTTCGTGCTGTCCGCTCAACTTCAGCATTCCCTCGTGATAGTCTAGCAAAGCAAGGCTGACGTTTTTATCGCATTTCATTCGCTGCATATTATTGTAAATTACACTGTTAATAGCGGTTAAAAATTTTACAGGATCGGGTTCGTTGTAGGCGAGCAAAGTTCGCACTGCTGTTTGAACCATAATCATTAAAACACCGCTCTCCAATCCGTGTCCCGTAACATCGCCAATGCCAATTTTTACTCTACCTTCGTGCTGGAGTACATCGTAATAGTCGCCGCCTACTTCATCAGCAGCTTCCATAAATCCTGCAATATCTAAGCCGATAACTTCCTTCAGTTCTCGGTTTTTCGGTAGCAGCATCTGTTGAATTTTGCGAGTGACCTCTAGTTCGGCGCTCATCCGCATATTTTCGGCTTTTAGGCGATCGTTAAGAACAGTAATTTCTTGATTCGCACCAACCAAAGCCTCGGCAATCTTGTTAAATGCACCCACAACTTGCCCGAGTTCATCTTGGTTATCCAAAATAATTTTGTGGTCAATATTGCCACTTGCCATCTTTTTTGACGCTTCGTCAAGCACCAAGACAGTTTGCATAACTGCCCGGTAAAAACAAACAAATAAATAAACAACTATTCCTAAAAATATTAAGACAAAAACATAAATTAATTGTTTTCTGGCAACTAAACTATCTATACGTTTTTGGAGGAGAAAGTCTAATTCATTGACACATTCGTCCCACAGTTCAAAACTCGAAGTCAGAACTCGATCGCTGCCATCGAGATAGGCATAATATTCGACTACGGCCGTGGGATTAATCAGTTTATCTAGTTGCCCAGTTAGTTGCTCTACTACTGAGTTAAAATTTATCAAAGGCTGGCTTAATTTCGGGATCAGATTCCCGTGAGGATTGTTGCTAAATCCTACCTCCATATTGATTGCTAAATTCTGATTGAGTTCTCTCAATTTGCCCGCTAAGGTAATCAGTTTCGCTCTTTCCTCAGGTGTGGCATCGGAACGCGCGCTACTTTTTTGAGAAATTAGCCTAATCTCTGACAATATTTTTTGCATTTCGGGAAGCTTCAGCAAAGTAGCATCCATCAAATAATAGGTATCTAAATCGGGGTCTAATATTAGATTGGAAGTGTCGCCGAGGTGAGCGCTCAATCTATTAATATCTAAAGCTAATTTATGATAGACAACATCGTAGGTCTCTAAACTCCACTGGTGGCGGCGAAGTTTAAAATTTTGCCAAGTGTGATAAATGTTATTAAACTTTTCGCTCGCAACTAAGATTTGTCCAAACTGGCGATCGATATTGGCCAGAGATTCAAAGTTCGCGTCTATCTTAGCTTCTAAATTAGCCCGAGGATCTGGATTGCTTAAATTTGGATTGAAACCCTGATAATTTAACTGTTGAAGTTTCGGTATGTGTTCCCTCAACTGTCGCAGCGGGCGCAGGTATTCGTTACCGTAGATTTCTTTTTGGGCAAAATCAACTCTGGTGTTAATTTCGGAAATCAGCAGGTACATCACCAAGGCTAACGGCATCGCAAATAGAAAACCGATCGAGGTGAATTTTTGAGGATAGCTCAGCCGATTCATTAAATGGATTCCGAGGGATTTTCTGTTCATAATCGATATATTTCAACAAGATTTTACTAAAAAAGTAGCGATCGCTACTAAATTATTTTCGGGGACGATCGCTCTTGAAAACCTGAATGCTATAATTAATCAGCCATAGCTTGCTTAATTTATAATACGTTCCCGTCCTGTTGTCACAGATTGTGCAGTATCCCTTCGAGTTCACTGGCTCAGTTCGTCTCCCCCTGTCTAAAAAACCTTGAGAAATTTGGGCATGATGAATAGTCATTTATACTGAGATTCTCTGCGAGAATCAGTTTTTTTTCAGCAGATTTACTTAGGTATAAATTTTTATCAATACTCCTGCACTAAAAGTCAAAATTAAGCAATAACTGGGTAGTGCAAGTTTCCTGAAAGACAAGTGGCAGCAGCGAGTATAAAATACTTGTGCCGCCCGACTCAGTTAAGTCGGTTCTGCACAAAGGAACAAACAGCACCAGCAGCAGTGTCTATATCAGTATCTGCATTTGAGTGCTCAGGAGCGATCGCGCAAGAGTGTAAAGTGAGGCAGAGGGCGTACTATGAAACCAATCTCCGAAAATAACTCTAAAAACAATCAAAACCGAGGTGAAAAGCAGCCCAATCCTTTAATCTTGGCTTTGCTGCTGACGGGAATTCTCGCCTGGGAAATGTATCCGGCGCTAATCCACACCGCAGCGGCTAACGCGGGCGTCCTCAAACAGTCCCTCGCTCAGTTGGAAAACCAAGAGGAGCAAACCGCGCAGCAATTGCCCGCAGCCGCAGGGGACAAAAAAATCAATTATTCTGAATTGGCACTAAATAGTCTAACTTCCGAAGCGGGCAATTTGGCCGAGGGTACGCGCCAAAATCCCCCGAACCAATTCCCCGCAACCGTTGCAGCCGCAGTTCGCCAAGACTTGTCGCGCTCGACTGGGATTGCTGCTGACAAGTTGAAAGTCACTGAATCGAGCCGGCAAAGTTGGCCGAATACTTGTTTGGGAATCGTAAAAGCTGATGAAATTTGCGGCCAAATGATTGTTGAAGGTTGGCGGGTTGTGCTTTCTGACGGCCGCCAAACTTGGGTTTATCGCACGAATGCTAGGGGGAATGTGTTGCGCTTGGAAAAGAAAGTTAGTTAAGGGAATTTGAGCGTCGGAAACAGGCAAGAGGTCTGTTCCATAGAGTAAGAAACAGGCCAGAAAGCCTGTTCCACACAATACAGCCAGAAACAGGCCAGAAAGCCTGTTCCACACAACACAGCCAGAAACAGGCCAGAAAGCCTGTTCCACACAGCAAGAAACAGGCTTTCTGGCCTGTTCCACACAGAGTAAATTTGATTGGGATTTCTTGTGGGCGGGCTTCGATGCTTCGCCTGACATCAATTTGGGAGTTGTTTTCTTTCAATAATCCCGCCGCCCAACAGCACGTCTGAGTCATACCAAACTGCGGCTTGTCCGGGGGTAATGCTCAACTGGGGTTCGTCAAAAATTACCTTGACTCTGGTACCGCTGCCTTTTTCGTCTGCTTCGGATGGTTCCACAGGAATAATTGTAGCGGGGACGGGTTGCGATCGATAGCGAATCTGCACGGAAGCCCGAATCGGAGCCGCCGGTTGAGCCACAGAAACCCAATTTACTTTCTGGACTGTACACTCAGATTCTACGGCCAACTGGCGATCGCCCACAATGACGCGATTAGCACCAGCATCGAGTTCAATCACGTACAGCGGTTCCGGTGCAGCAATCCCGAGTCCCTTCCGCTGGCCGATAGTGTAGTGGTGTACGCCGTCGTGCTGTCCGAGTACGCGGCCGGACTTATCTACAATGTCACCCTTTTGTGGCGCGATGTACTTGTCGAGAAAAGCCCGCATCGAACCGTTACTTTCCACCAAACACAAATCCTGACTTTCCGGCTTGTCGGCCGTGCTCAAGCCAAATTCTGCGGCAATTTTGCGAGTTTGGGCCTTGGTGATTTCTCCCAAAGGAAACTCCGTACCGGCGAGCAAGTCCTGTGTTAAATCGTACAAGAAATAAGACTGATCTTTCGCAGGGTCGATCGCCCGCAGCAACTGATAGCGATCCGTAGCAGTATCATAGGTAACGCGAGCGTAGTGCCCCGTAGCAATCTTTTCAATACCCAGCTCTTCGCGAGCGTACTCGAGCATCGGCCCGAACTTCACAGTTTTATTGCACTGGGAACAAGGTAGAGGCGTAACTCCTGCACTGTAACCGTCCACCAAAAAATCGACAATACTTGCCTGAAAGACCTCGCGGCTGTCAACAATGTGGTGGGGAACGCCCAAATTTTCGCAAATTTTAGCGGCATCGACCATTCCCTCAGAGCAGCACTGACCTTTGCCTTTCATCAACCACAGCGTTAAACCCACCACTTCATAGCCCTGATGGTGTAAAATTGCGGCTGCTGCGGAACTATCGACCCCGCCGGAGAGGCCTACGACAATCTTGTTCATGGTTCGGAAATAAATTGCTATTTTACTGTTTTACTGTTACGCAAGTTCGATCGAGCTAATTGATTATACCACAAGAATACTACAAGTTGCTACTGCTGTTAGCTGAAATTTTAGCACTAATAAGTAAAATCCACCTAATTAAGCTTCAAATCCCGATCGATCAAAGGCTTGCTGTGTATTTTTTCTTCCTTCTTCCTTCTTCCTTCTTCCTTCTTCCTTCTTCCTTCTTCCTTCTTCCTTCTTCCTTCTACTTATGACTATTCAAAAATTTGTTGTCACCGCCGACCAAATGCGGCAAATAGAAACCAGAATCTTTGCTGCTGGAATGCCCGTAGCAGCTTTAATGGAAAAAGTCGCCGGATTGATTGCTAGACGCATTCAGGAGATTTTGAAGTCAGAGGGAAGTTCGGCAACGGATTTTGACACGGATGTAACGGATTTCAAGTATAGAAGGAAAAGGGGTGAAGGGGCAAAGATTGTTGATTCTCACTTGCCAGTTATTGGGGTTTTGGTTGGGCCGGGACATAACGGCGGCGATGCTTTGGTTGTGGCCCGCGAATTGCACTTTCAAGGATTTTCTGTAGTTATTTACTGCCCGTTTTCTCAACTCAAAGAACTTACCAAAAGTCACGCTGATTATGCGCGTTCTTTAAATATTCCATTTGTTGAGAAAGTTGAATCGCTGAACAACTGCGATTTGCTGATTGATGGTTTATTTGGTTTTGGGTTGGAACGAGAAATCACTAACCAGACAGCAGCCGCGATTGATGAAATAAATAATTTAAATATACCCATTTTTAGTATAGATATTCCCTCGGGAATTCATACTGATACTGGATCAGTTTTGGGTACGGCAATCAGGGCAAAATATACATTATGTTTGGGGTTGTGGAAAAGGGCTTTTCTACAAGACCAAGCTTTAGAATATATTGGCAAGTCAGAATTAATTGATTTTGATATTCCGCTCGCAGATATTGCAGCGATATTGGGCGAATTTCCCGCAATACAACGCATTACTAAAGCAGCGGCAATTCAGCATTTGCCATTGCCCCGATCGCCAATTTCGCACAAATACACCAACGGTAACATATTAATTATTGCAGGTTCGGGCCGTTACAGCGGAGCCTCAATTTTAGCCGCCTTGGGAGCAAGGGCTAGCGGTGTGGGAATGCTGTCAATTGCCGTTCCTGAGTCGATTAAACCGATGTTGAGCAGTCATTTGCCAGAGGCTTTAGTTATAGGATGTCCCGAAACTCAAAGCGGTGCAATTAGGGAGTTGCCAGTAGCAATTAATTTGAGCGCCTACGATGCGATCGCCGCCGGGCCAGGTCTGACATTGGAAGCGGCGATCGCTGTAGAATCTGTACTGGAGTGCGATCGACCTTTAGTTCTCGATGCCGACGGTTTAAATATTCTCGCTCAACTCGGCACAGTCCCGATTTTGTCGGAACGCTCAGCACTCACAATTATCACGCCTCATCCGGGCGAATTCAAGCGTTTGTTTCCCAAATTAGCAGACGCAACGGGCGATCGAATTGCCGCCACTCAAGCAGCAGCGCAGCTTTGCGGTGCAACGGTATTGCTCAAAGGAGCCAGAGTTTGCATAAGTTGGAAGGATGAGGGCGATTCCCCAGCCGATAGCTACGCTTCACGTACCGTTACCTATCTCAATCCCGAAAGCACCCCAGCCCTCGCCAGAGGCGGCAGCGGCGACGTTCTCACAGGCTTGTTAGGGGGACTGTTAGCAAGTGCGATCGCCCGCAAATCGCCCACGCAATCCGTTGCAGCAACAGCAGCGTGGTGGCACGCAAAAGCCGGAATCGCCGCAGCTAAAGAACGGACAGAATTAGGTGTAGATGCCTTTACTTTGACACAGTATTTAATTCCTACCTTGCGAGAATTACAGTGAGGGCGATCGTCCCATTCGCTGTAACGATCGGCCATTGGTTAGTAGTAAGGACTTCAGTCCTCTGATTTTGATCGGGACTAAAGTCCTCACTACAAACCTCTTGATTTGGTTTGTAGTAAGGACTTCAGTCCTCTAATTTTTATGAGGACTAAAGTCCTCACTACAAACCTCTTGATTTGGTTTGTCACTCATTTGAGTGACACTCAAATGAGTGACACTCGAAAAAGTGACTGTGAAGCCATCAATCGCACCAGTTATACCTGAAATATCAAACAGCATAACTTAAATATTGAAAGGAGCACATTATGTACACCGAAGAAAAAAGCATGAACAATGAAACAATGGCGATCGCCGCCGATACTACAGCCCAATCAAATTTTGCAGTTGGTCTGACAACAGGACTCAACAAACCCACATTACAAATCGGTTCCACAGGTCAAGCAGTCAAAGAACTAGAAACTCTCCTAGCTCATTGGGGATATTATTTCGGCCCGATTGACGGTATCTTCGGCGTCCAAGTTCAAAAAGCAGTCAGAGGCTATCAACACCGCGTCTTCTTAATGGAAGATGGGATTGTCGGTTCTATAACTTGGCAAGCACTGTACTCTGGTGCACCTGTGAATAGGCCGACTTTGATGAATGGCAGTTCTGGTAATGCAGTGAAAATTGTTCAGAATGTCCTGAAAATCAATGGATACTATTTCGGTTTTATTGACGGATATTTTGGGACGATGACAGATGTCGCAGTGCGCCAGTTCCAAATCAGCAAGAATATACCGCAAGATGGAATTGTCGGTGCTAAAACTTGGTACGGACTAAGCAAGTTACCCCACTAAGTTGGGTTGAATTCACTTTCATAGAATTTACGAAAAACCTCTATATGTAAAGTGCACTGTACACTTTACATATAGAGGTTTTCGGAAGGAAAGTCATTATAAAAATCATAAGACTCAAGTCGTCACTACAAACACTTTTGTCCTTGCCATTCCTCAGTAAACCGTATTGCTTTATAGCGGTTCTCGGAAAGATGAGGTATTCACCAATTCATTAAGAATTACAAAATTACAAAATTACAAAATCCCCGAATCGCCCAATCCTCCAATCCTCCAATCCTCCAATCCCCCAATCTAAAATTCTTCAATTCTTCAATTCTTTAATCTAAACTGGTACCTCATCTTTCTGAGAAGTGCTATATATATATGAGAGAGCGCCCAAGCGCAACTACATACCTGGTACGTAGTTGCGCTTGGGCGCTCTTTCTTTCTTTATAGATCGATACGGTTAACTCTCTCAACAATCTGACTTGCAAAAAATGCCTGGATTGCCTATAAAATCAGGAACAGTTCTGTGAAGTTTTTCCATGCCTCGATCTAATGTCTTTCTCGGCTTCTTATCAAGGCGGTTGAGGAATTACGATTAATCATCCCTCCCAGAACGCGGACGGATGCGATTCAACTGACTAATTGCCCAGCGAGCTGTTTCCTGAACTTCTGCATCTGGATCGTCCGTCGCGCGGTGCAACAAGTGACTGATTTGATTCACCAATTCGTAAATCCGTGTCAAGTCGCGAATCGCATTTTTCCGCACTTCCGGGTTTTCATTTTGCAATGAAATTGACCAGGCATTATTCATGGGTTTGAGGGTGCGAATGCCAATTTCCGAGAGAGTTGCCAGAATTAAACTGTACTGCTTAGAGTCAGAATTGCCTAATAAATCCAGCAACGGTTCAACGGCTCTGGAATCTCCTTGTTGCCCGAGTTCCCAAATTGCTTTGCGCCTAGAGGCCGGATTTAGGTGCTGCAAATCTTCAATGAGTGTTTCAATAATATCAACTTTAGGTCTGCCTTCGGTTTCGGGAAGGGAAATATCTTTCTTCCGATTCCCTAGGGCATCGGCTCGATTAGTTGTTTTGGGAGTATTGAAACCTGAGTCGCTGTAGCCGTTGTTGCGATTTTCGTCTGTCGCGGTGTCGGAATTAATTCGATCGCCCTCTAGCCCTGCATCTTCAGATTCAGATTGCCCAGATTCCAGGATAAACGGTAAAGACCGATCGGTGCTCTCGATCTTGTAGCCCTTGGGGAAATTGACAGGGTAGGGCAATGCTGGTATCGGTTTGAGTTCCCCAGAAGAAACCTGTTGCTGTCCCATGTAGTGCCTGTTTCTCTGAGCATCGGGATTGGTGAATCGAGAGTTTCTTTGGTTTTGGCGATCGCCTCGAACCCGTCTTCGCTTAGAATTATTTGACTCGCCACTGCTAACTAATTTCAGCATGATCGCTACTGCCGCTGCCGTGACGACAACTGCTGCCAAACCCAACATTAACAACCCCCGCTGGTGTGACAAAATGACAATTATATTGGAGATTGGTTTCGGGATTTTGGAATTTGATTTTTGTTTTTTAGACGGGTTAGATTTGTTTTTATCGGGCGCTGGAGAGGAGTTTTGAGGATTGGAGTCCTGGCTAGAGTCCGGGGGAGAGTCCGCCTGAGCAATTTCTTGGGAAACAACCTGGTAGGAAGCATGGACAATCTGTTGCCTTCCATCCGCACTGGGAATGAAGGCAGCGCCCAGAGAGGCAATGCAGGTGAACAAACATAAAGTGGAGCGGTAGTGCGCCATAAGACTCAATTGGGGTTTTGAGAGGCAACGCCGCATGACGAGCTTTAGTGTAACCATGAGTTAGCTCGATCCTAGCTGCTATGCGCCCAACTAACCCACAAATATCACGCCCGATCGCGAAAAATCATGGTTTGAGGTGGCAGCGAGCCGGATCTCAATCACGCAATTGCGTCAATAACGGCGGCGGCAGATAGAGCAGGGGCATCTTGGAAAGTTGATTGCCAGCGAAGCATCAGCTACGTGCTGTGCAGACGCTCCCACGCCCGCGATTGTTGCTCGCTGCGGAGGCGCGTGCCATCACCTGTGAGTTTAACTGTTTCGTCGCTGCTGCGCCGCTTTTGTCTTCACTGTAACAAGGTTTTTACTAATTAAAAGACCCACGGGTAGATTACTCCTGTGGGTCTTTAAATTGGATTTTAGATTTTAGATTTTGGCAATCGCACACAGTTCTTTGAAGAGCTCGCGGACGCAGCGGGCGATGACTCGCTGGCGGGCTAATTTCATTGGGGTGCCACCCTTTTTCCTCCGTTTTAACTTTTCCGCTGGGGACATTTGCTCGGCGTCAGCGCCCTGACCGTAAATAAATTTCAGAGGTGGATTGTTCCGGCTAACTTCCAGCCGTGTGAAACACCACTGCCAGAGGGCTTTTCTGCACAGCGCACTGCCGGACTGCTTTCCCTTTTTGTTCTGACCGCTGTCATCACGAATCACGCCCATGCCGACAGCCCTCATGAAGCGGCGCTCTGAAAGCTTGAGCTTAGATTCTTTCCCAGTGGTGCGGTTTTTTCTGATTTTTACTTCCGGTCGGCCCTCTTTCAAGAAATCTTCGATCGGATAAATTGCTCCCAGCAAATAGCCTTGAAGCTGGTAGCCAAAACCGAATTTGGTAAAAATTCGCCGATATTCATCAAACTGCGAATTATCAATCAGTTGAACCAACTGCTTTTTGAGCTTGAAGATTTCCTCCTCAATTTCGCAGTATTGTTTGGCGGCCCACCGAGTTTGAGGCTCAATGCCGGAGCCGACAGTTGCCTCCAAAATGCGATCGTACTTTTTCGACTTTCGCCGTTCAGCCAGCCACCCCCACAGCAGCGGCGCTAACTCTTCTTGTAGTTTTGCCGATCGCACTAGAGCTACTTCTGGGCATTGCCACGTTAGTTCTTGCCTCATCCTGTTCACTATCGGGGACTGCAATCGGTTGAGGTGTTCGATCCGCAAGCAAATTTGCTTGATCTCAACAACTAGAGGATCGCGAATCTTGAGGTAGCTGGCTTCTGTTTTGTCGAAATACCAACAAGCGATCGCAAAAGCATCAATGTCATCAGTCTTTGCCCCGCTCTTGCCTTCTTTTCCCATCAGCTCTGCTCTGTAGTTAGGCAGCTTGCTGTTAGAAATCATTCTTACTTCGACTCCCCAGTCACTAAGCTTATTTATCCACAGTTTCGCGTAGTTTATCCCAGTTGGTTCGCAAATTGCGACAACTTTGTCGGCTTTGAAGCTTTCAATTTTTGTCCTTAATTTATTCAAATTTTCAAGGTTCGAGTGAAACACTTCGATATCGGCAACGAAATAGTCATCACGGGGGATGCTGGGTTTTTCCAGCATAAAGCACGCAGCAATTGAAGACCGACTAACGTCAATGCCTACGATTAAATATTTCATTTGATGGTTTAGGAGAATAAAAGAGTTAAGAACAAAAGAGCCTACGAATCTCCCAAAAGCAAATTAATGCTTACTTCACTGATTAAGGCTCGTTTATTTTGTCCTGTTTGATGCGGGCTGGCGCTTACGAAGACAACATAGCAGTTGAGCTAATTTCATCTTTAAAGCGCCACTCATCTTTCGACTCGTCCCGCGACTCCCCCTTTTTGAGGGGAATTTCGGCCGCTGAGTCTGGCGGCACTCGTCAGGCGGCGGTGATTCTGATCGTGTTAGTTGCAACTAGCGCGACGTAGGCGTAAATGTGAGTGAGGTCTTTTGAAAGTGTCGGAAAAAATGTTTCAGTTCCAAAAGTTTCTAAGATGCGGTTTGCGGCGTTAATGTATGGATTTAAGCATCGGTCAGGTGGCTGTTTTTGTAACAGTCCCCGGGATTTGGCTTCTTTGATAATGAGAAAGACTTCTTGAGTTTCAGTCTCGACAAATTCTCCAAACCGTTCTTTGGCAAGTTTTACGCACGTGGCAATATGATTTTCTGTCTGTGTTTTCATGGTATGCTGGCAGATTAATTGGTCAAGATAGCTTGGATGCCAAGTGGTTAAAGTGTAATTTAGCCACTTGTTTTTGTTCCTAGCTTTCGGTTGATATATCGACAAAGAAAGCATTGCATTCGGGGTATTCGCTTTGCCCTTCCATAAATCTTGCAAGAGATGCAGTAATTTGCTCGTCGCTAATTTTCTCCATTTCTTTCACGACTCGATTTGACACATCAGAAACCAGACTGTGCATTTTAGCGCCTGTTAGATCTTGTAAGGCCACCAGCAATAGGTTGCTAAATAGCGCAGTTGAAAAAATAACGGATTGCTCCCCAATAGGCAAATTTGCCATCGTGTTAACTGCGGGTACTGAGCTATCGTCTGGAATGATCCGAATGGAGTTTAAATTCAGTTCACAACTGTCTAGAGAATTCTCTAGCATCTCTGCTAGCTCCTGTAGTTCGCGGTAATTCCCCTGGCTTTTTAAAATCAAATCCGCGATATGTACGTCTAATCCAACAATTTCGGCTTTGACTTCAGGTCGAATTGAGGGCAAGTCGGAATGCCTGTAAGTAAAAGTATTGTGCATGATTAAAAAAGTAGTTAGGATGAGTCCGACAAGGTGTCGGATCTATTTTTGTCACTGATTTGATAGCTTTTCGATCGCACTCTGATGGCAAATCCTCTCTTTTTAGATTTAGATTTAATGTAGGCTTCCGCCCGATCGCAAATCTCTTCTTTTTCGGGCGTCAGTTCCGTTCCCTCGCCTTCACCCTCAAGGGGTTGTTCCTCGGGCGGTTCCCCACTACCGCTAATTAGCTTTTCTAGGTACTGGGAAACTGTCAATCCGGCTTCTATTGCCTTCTTTTGCAGCAGTTGGTAGGCTTGTCCGCCGATGCGGACTTGCTTGGCTCTGTCCTCTGGATTTTCGTCAAGAGTTTCGGCAATCTTGGCGGCAGTGATTGACTGAGCCGGGAACCCGTCAAGGACGGTTTGCCATTTGTCCTGCAGTTGAGACTCTCCGTACTCGTCCACTTTTGCAAACTTCACCAGCGGCAAAGCTTGAGATACCGATGTGGGAAGAATCTTGAATTTTGATTTGATGAGTTCCAGGCAGACTTGAGCCGCTTGGATAATCTTTTTGCAGTAGAAATGCGATCGGCCTAAAGCGAGCTTGCAGTAGTCGCGAAAGTCCTTGTACTTCTGTTTATACAAGCGGTAGCGCTGCACAGTGTAAAGCATGACCCCTTGTTGAAATATCGTTGTGCGGTGCTTCGAGGAGAATTTCATTCTCGAAGTCGAGAAGCGGCTGAAATTCCGCTTCTGAAGGCTCGCCCCAATCGTCGGAGAAGTCAATGTACATATTTAAAATTCCGACTGGTTGTTGACCGCTTCAATTTCATGCAATGACGCATCTTGTAGCAAGAATCTATTGTCAAAAGTCAGTCTCTGTGCGAACGGATCAATCCCCAGTCTTTCTAAGAAGAGCTTCAAACTTTCGTAATGTTTGGTGGCTTTCTCAATATCTCGGAGAAGTTCTTTTAGTCTGTAAGCTTTGTTTTCTATTTCAAGTTCTAGCGCGTAGACCTCCTTTGCTAAACGAGTTTCGGCGTCGAGGGTCAGTATCAATTCATCAATCCGATCTTTCAATTCCTTGTAACCATAGGAAAGGTTATCTACGTCGCTGCTAACTTCGATTTCTCCGTCTTTCTCCAATACTTCGGACAGTTTTTTAACGGCCCTGTAAGCCTTACGTAGTAAGCCATGCCATTTTTTACGCATTTTCTGCAACGAGTGGGGCAAAGTCAAACAACTGTCCGAAGTATTGTTTCTCAAGGTTTTGCCATTGGTTTCTTTTGTAGACGGGGATAGAAATTTTAATGAGAGTCATTGGTTTGTACCTGCTTGTTGGAAATGGAAAGTAATCGCGTATTTGAAGAGCCTCGCGGCACACAATAGATTGTTAAGAAGCTGTGAGGAACAAGTTGAGAGACAGTTGTTGACCGAGCGGCTCGGAAGGCCCCAAGCTATCTTTTTTGCTCCTTCCTTTACTCTTTGGAGGTT
>NZ_JAEQCI010000231.1:0-4273 GCF_020738565.1 Microcoleus sp. PH2017_12_PCY_D_A
GCTATTGCCAAACCTTTAGGATTTCCGCCGATACCGATGGGAGCGCGGTTCGTGCCGTCCGGGACGCTAAAGGCAAAGTTATTTATCCAATTTCCCCCTGTAATTTCGTAGTCGGCCGCAATACTGACAAGAGGGTTGATATCGTCAATAGGTACGCGGGCGAGGTCGGCAGTTGTGGCATTTCGCTGATTGCTTGCCTGGAAACCCCAAGTATCCACTCCCCTGTCGCGGGCGTCAAGCTTGTAATTGCCCGGATTCTCTATAGCCTTAATCATTTCCTCAACATCGAAAACGTAAGAACTTCCTCCCAAATTTATGGTGGGATAGGAAGCAATTAAATATTTGCCGTCGCTCGAAAGCGCTAGGTTGTTAGTTAAGCTGTCGGGAATCGGTCGAGTCGCAGCCACCAATTGAGGATTGGGCCCCAGGGGGTCTTTGATAATCCCAATATTTCCACCCTGACGCGCATCGGTAGGGTTGTTGTTGCCCCTGGAGTTGCGGCCAGCAACAAACGCATACCGCCCGTCTTTCATTACCGTTACAGCCACCCCCTCGTTGACATCAAAGTAATCGAAATCGCTACCCAACGACAAGTTCGCATAGCGTGCCTCCGCCGCAAAACTTAGAGGGTTGCTGTTGGTAATTTCCAACACGCCAAAACCGCTGCCGTCTGTACCGGGGTTGCCACTGGTAAAAGTTATTTTCGACGGGTCAGAAGTTGTAGTTATCCCCATTGCTCCGTTTGGGGTTAATATCTTGCCAATCTGCTGATGCCATTTGCGGGGATTAGATGTCAAATTGGTGGGTTTGTCAAGAGGGTTGATGTTGATAACGTGGATGTTGCTATCGGAGGCAGTTATAAAGAGTTTGCGGGAATCGCTGTTAATTGTTAACTGCTGCAAACCCGACGGAGAATCGATCGCAATTGTCTGGACAACGGTATGATAGGTTGCCGAATTCGGGTTGATGTCGAGGACGTAGATGTTGGGGCGATTTTGGTCGGCAATGTAAGCATAATTGTCTTTGGGGTCGATCGCAATAGCTTGTGGTCTGGCTCCATTCGGCAAGCTAATCGCATCTACAGTCGCCGTTTCTGGAGTAGTATCTATCTCTCTGATGTATTGGGATTACCTACAGGAATGTTAATAGCAACCGCCAATTTATCGCTGTTCTGGGTTTCAACAGTTGATAAAGCATCTTTGAGGTTAATCTCAGCTAGTGCTTGATTGAATTCTGCATCTTTTAATTATTACCTGCTCGCTTCAATAGCAAACTTTTATTTCTGCCCCGCATTTGTGACTAATTGCTGATTATATTGCAGTAGCAAAAACCAGGATTATCGTACTATAATAATTCAGAAGTTAAACTAATTGAATAGATAAATTATGAATGCTGAAGAATTGCTCCGACGGTATGCTGCTGGTGAGAGGAATTTTGATGAGGTTGACTTGAGTAGTGTCGATTTGAACAGAACAATGCTCATTGATATCAATCTCACCAATACCAATTTAATAAATGCTAACCTCAGCGATGCTAACTTGAGTGGTGCTAACTTGAGCGATGCTAACTTGAGTGGTGCTAACTTGAATGGAACTCAGTTGATTAATGCCAACTTGAGTGGTGCGAATCTGAGGGAGGCTAATCTTAGTGGAGCCAACCTAGAGAGGGCGAACTTGAGCGCTGCCAGCCTCATTTACGTCAACCTCAGCAACGCTAATCTGGAACACGCTGATTTAAATGATACTGATTTACTAGAAGTTGACTTCAGCGGTGCCAATCTCAGTCATGCTAATTTGTGGGGAGCTGATTTGAGTAATGTATATTTTCTTGAAACTAATTGTACAGGAGCTAATTTCAGCAACGCATTCTTGGTGGATGCGGTTATCGAAGGTGCTAACTTTCAGGGCGCACAAATTGATAGCGCTATTTTCGAGATGCAAAAGATTCGATTTCGAGAACTCCGAAGTCGATATGCGGCTGGGGAAAGAAATTTTAGCGGTTTTATGGTGGAGAGGGATGATATTGCTCCCGGCGAGCATTGGGATCTCGGACAATTTAAAGGCTTGGATTTAAGTGGCATTATTTTGCGTAACAGTAGCATCCAAGATATTGGTCTCTACATGGAGGGAGTGATTTTGCGCGGGGCTGACTTGACTAGGGTCGATTTGGGTGAGAGTCATTTTGAAGGAGCAGATTTGAGTAATGCTATTTTGCGGGAAACCCGTATCTTCCAATCGGTTTTTGAGTTTGCCAATTTGAGTGGAGCTGACTTGACGAGAGCTGGGTTAGTCGAGAGTAGTTTTTTCTATACCAATTTCAGTAGAGCCAATTTGAATAAGGCAAGAATCAGCAATCTCCACTTTGTTCGCGATAATTTGACGGAGGCAACCTTTAAGGGAGCCAGGTTTTTTAACGGTGTTTATTTTGAAAAAGCCAATTTGACCCGAGCCGACTTCCGTGGAGCCGACTTCGGGGTGAAAGATAATAATCTTTTTTGGGCTAAGTTTCGAGATTGCCGTTTTGAGGAAACACTGATGCCCGATGGCAGCGTGCGTAGTAATAGCTAAAGTAAATATAGCAATCCTAAATCATTTGTGAATTTCTTACTCTCTCCCCTTCGCAAGGGGAGGGTTGGGGTGGGGTAAAAAATTTACGACTCATTTAGGATTACTATAGACTTCTCTGATGAGAAGTTTATTTCAGCTAGAATGTGAGCTATTGTGGAAGAAGTCTCTGAACCGATCTGAGATTGTCTTTAACAGCAGGATCGTGGATATTAGAAAGAAAATCGTACTGACTGTCTAGGGGTAAATCTTTGTTAAGCCTTGCTTCCAATGCTTTGATACTCATTGTAAACGCTCCATCATTCCACGCTCGATTTTCAAATGTTGGGCCGATCAGACCATCTAAATATTGAGTAGGTTTTGTGTAGTCGAGCGTTTGTTTAATGCTGTAGGAATTGTTAGGTATCCACCAAGCAAAGTGGATATCTGGAACCTCAGATTTGTTTTCAGGTGAAAAGCCTAAAACCACCTTCCAAAGTGCATCCGGCACTTTAATCTTTGCTTGATTATTGCTGTCTGTTCCCGCCGTAAAATTGGTAAATTGGTTGGGACTAGAATCTCCTATTTTAATTGGAGTAGGCCCTTTCACCTCCGTAGGTAAAGGCCCATCGGTTACTGTTCCGCCACCCTCACCTGAACCTCCTGCAAAGATGAAGAATTTAAAATCGCGGTTCTTTGCAAGATCCCGAAGTCCTTTTTCCTGAGTTGCCCAAATTCCTGAGTTTTGCTTGCTATCTTGAGGAATAATATTTGTTGTCAAAAACGTGGCTATGTTATCCTTCTTACTCCTTTGGCGATCCGCAGAAGGAGTTAAATGCCCCCGATCTGCCCAAAAGAAAGCTTTCTTGTTCCACAAAAATCGACCATATTCATCCTTAGTGTAGCTAATCTGAGATTTAAAATCGTAATCATTATCCTGCACCCTATAGAAATTTGGTGCAGGCAATTCTGGATCTTCAGCAAACTTTTCTGCTGCTCTCCCTGCACTGCCATTTGCCCAACCTTTGTCAAGTACCCAGCCCACCCAGTTAGGAGTATTTGTTTGACCATTGTAGGAAAGAGTATATTGAGGCTTCTCTATCAAGTAGTTAGTTTGATAGGTGTTATTCGGATCGGTGTTATCTAGATAACTTCTAGCACGATTGGGATTACCAAACTTGAGCGAATCACTTTGGAAGAAAACATTATCTAGGTAGACAGGAATAGATGCTTTGCCTTTGAATTCAACAGTTGCCACTTGACCGCGCAGTCTTTCTGGTACATCAATGTAGAAAGATTCAAAGCCAGTTCTGCCGTAATCTACTTTATATTTATCTTCTAGGTAAGTAGAAGGAACACCGACAGCATCTGTGCCATTTTGGGCTTTTTGGAGAGTTATTGTTTGAGAAAACTCTGGAATTGAGGGATCTAATGGTCGAATAGTAACATCAAGCGTACCTTTAGGGTTGGCATTAGACCTATTAGGAACCCCAGGTGCGTGTAGATCGAGTCGAAGGGAACCCCAATCAGGAACGGCAAAGAAATTGTGCGTAATGCTTTCACCTGATTTGAGCTCCAAAGCATAATTGGGTTGACCCGAATTAGCCCCTACTACAGGGCTAGATAAAGTAGTAATGCTGTTCCGATTCACCAAGGATCTTTGCAACACAGACTTATTATCGCCATTGTACAAAGACCAACCAGGAATGGGTTGCGAATCTAGTTGAGCC
>NZ_JAEQCI010000232.1:0-3189 GCF_020738565.1 Microcoleus sp. PH2017_12_PCY_D_A
ACTCGTATTAATCGTGACTCCCCCGCTAACGCCTAAAATTCCACCCGGAATTTCTGCACCAGCACCGATAGAAATTGAGCTTTTTGAAGGATCTTCGTAGTTAGGATTGCCGCTGATGTCAATACCGATCGGGCTGACATCAACACTCACTCCGCCAGTAACGTTTACCCCTCCGATATTAGCCACTTCTTGGGTGACGCCGATTCCCCCGCTGCTGGCGGATACCTGCGATTTTCTCCCCATATCGACACCGGAATCTTTGCCGAGGTCGATCGCGCTCGATCCTTGGGTGCTGCTGGGGGAAAGCGATGATTTCGAGGAAACGCGGCTAGGCATAGGAAGCTTCCACCCCCGCAACCCGACTCGTGCCGCCCTCAGCAACAGCCCACAATTCGCCGTTGAGGTTGTCGGTTTCCCCGAGACTTAAAGTGCCGCCATTAGCAGCTAAAAGCATTCCCGTTCCCGGCGCTAAACCGCTAGAGGTTCCTGCAATCCAAATATTAAAATTTCCTGCGTTGGTAGCGTAGAGCAGCGCCCTATTTGTGTTGCTGCTTCTAAAGCGGATTGGTGTTAATCCGATATCAATTCCGTAGGGCACCGCAACGCCAACAGTTCTCGCAACAGGCCTGGGGATTAAGTCAATTTCAAACTTAAAGTCACCTTCTAAATTAATGTAATCGCCGGCTGCCAGCGTGCCGTGACCGTAGTTGACGATCGAAACGCCCAGAATGTCATCTGGCGACAGCAATTTGAGTTGATTGACCGTCAAATAAGGGATGAGAAACGGTATTGTCGTCTCTCTGCCTCGGTTTTGCAACAAGCTTGTTGCTAAAGGTTGCCACGCCCCGGCGCCTTTGCGAGCGTGGAACCTCAAGCCCACAAAAGGAAATTTATTCTCTACTTCCAACATCGCGGCAATTTTTTCTGCCGTGTTCATCTCGGGAAAAATGTTGGGAAACGGAGCTTGCTTTTTTGAAGCGATATAAACCGCTCCGCTTAAGGCTTCTAAATAAAAATTTCTTTCTAGAAAATAGGTTGATTCTAGGCTAGAATACGGCGCGAAAACATCCGAGCATCGAAGAATTTCGGCTCTCCTGACTTTATGGTGTATAATGTAACAAATAATACATTTACTGTCATGGACTTTTATTTGGACTATATATTAGACTTGCCTGGAGTGAAGGTTGAAAGTTGTACTCAAATTGAGGGAAGAATCTTATTGGGACTGAGAATTTTAGGAGAAGGTATAGTTTGTCATCATTGTCAACAGTATACCGAACAACTGCATCAGAATAGACCAATTTTAGTAAGAGATTTACCAGTATTTGGTCGTCCTGTGTATCTAAAAATCCCACGACGGCAGTTTTATTGTCCTAGTTGCCAACGGTATCCCACAGAAAGAATAGATTTTTTGGATATCAAAAGACGGCATACTCAACGATACGAACAAAATATTTATGAGCGTGTCAAACAATCGAGCATGGAGCAAATCGGACGAGAAGAAGAACTGAGCTATCACGAAATAAAAGAAATATTTGCTCGAGGAAATAAAGTTCAAAAAAAAAATAGATTGGAAACAGGTTAAAAAAGTTTCTATAGACGAGATAAGTATGCAGAAAGGTCAAGGAAATTTTGTGACTGTCGTTAGTGACATTTGCCAAGGTAATTTAATTGAAATGATTGATTCTCATAAAAATGAAGAAATCATTGAAGTCCTTATGCAACAACCAATTGAGGTTCGAGAACAAGTTGAAGAGGTGAGTGTTGATATGTGGGGAGGATTCCCTAAAGTTATCAAAAAAGTATTTCCAAATGCTCAAGTTGTTATCGATCGTTTTCATGTAATGAAAATAGTTAATAAAGACTTAAATAAATTACGTAGAGCAGCCAAAATAACAGATAGACAAAGTAAATATTTATTGTTAAGTAATCGAGTAAATTTGAAACCAGAGCAGATTGATAAATTAGAATTGATATTAGGTAAATCAGAATGCTTGAGAATTGCGTATGAGATGAAAGAAGAATTTAGAGAAATATATGAAACTAATTTGACAGTCAAAAAAGGGCAGAACAAAATCAAAGAATGGCTAAATCGTGCACAAGTATTTTTTAGAGAATCTGCATCAACAATTGATAATCATTTTGAGGGTATTTGCAACTACTTTCTTAATCGCACAACAAGTGGAGTCATGGAAGGAATCAACAATCGAATTAAGTTGATAATGCGGCAAGGATATGGTTTTTCTAATTTTAATAATTTCAGAAATCGCGTATTAGCTTGCTTTTCTGATTAAATAAAATTATCACCACAAGTTCAGGAGAGCCAGAATTTCGACGATGTTAGTGCCGTCAACGCTGGTTATCGATCGGCGAAATGTTCGCGTCCCCGACAGTTTATTCTCGGCCATTAAACTAAATTCCCAAACGGCGAAAGGCCTACGTAACGCCACCCGCCGAGCCCGTCAGAAAACGATTGCAACGGAATTTTTACTGTTGCAGTTAGCTCTGCATCAAGGGTCGCCGGCGCTCGTGAGTTGGCAATTTGCCAGCTTTCCACAAGGGTCAAGCTGAGGGGGTTTTTTTCAATGTTTAACTGTAGCAAGTGCAGCAGGCGGATCGCGTCAGCTAAATCTGTCGCCCAATTGCCGCTGGTAAATGTCGGTGTCCCTCCTGTGCCGGCGGTGTAACCGATGCTAGGCGCTGCAAAGTAATCGGGTACGACAACCTGTGCCGGCTGAGCGAAGGGCAACGCTACTGTCCGCACCGGGGAAGTGAAACTGATGTTCGCTACCCCGCCATTGTTGTTGGCGACTCCCTGGATTTTTTCTTCCCTGTCTTCAGCTAGGGAAAGATAATCGAGTTTGGTAGGATTTATCGCCGAATCTGCCTGCCCTCTTACTCCCAGCACCGCCAGTTGATAAATCATTCCCCCCAGAGTTGCCACGCCCGGCGTTGCCGCGCCAGCAGAGTTGACGCCCTTTATCGTTCCGTTGGCATTAACAACAATATTTGTCACAGAGGCTTCCGCTTTATTGTTTATTCAAAACTAACCTTAGTTTAAATAATATTTTGCTGGCTTTTTATCCTTATCTTTTTCTTAACAAGTTGCTCTTATAGATAAAAGAGCAACTTGTTAAAAAACAGCGAGCACCGACTTGTATGAGCTTGAGCCAATTAGAATTGACTTAG
>NZ_JAEQCI010000036.1:0-46946 GCF_020738565.1 Microcoleus sp. PH2017_12_PCY_D_A
GGCAAATTGAGTAATCCGTCAAGATGAAAATCCATAAGCTTAGCCTCTAGCGTAAAGTTCCTATATTATACAGTTTTCACCGCAAACCCAGAAGAGCCATTTTTGGTCAATCAGAATGTATTCTCGAAAACTAGGAAGAGTCTTGTAAAATGTAAACTTGTCACCTCGATCGTAATTTTTAGTAGATTTTGATAAAACTTCCACAATCACTTCAGGGTTGGTAATCATATCTGTGTGATTGTTGTGATACTCAGGTATCCCAAAAATTACCATTACGTCGGGATAAGTGTAAAGTCGGACTTTTGGTACCCACAGACGCACGTCACCGATGAAGATGCGGTAATTCTGTTTTTTGAGAGCAAGACTCAAAGCAATGTACAAATTGCCAGCGATTTGATTGTGATTCGTAGATCCGCCTGTCATAGGAATAATTTCCCCGTCGAGATATTCGCTTTTGTACTCTGCTGTTTCTTCCCGTGCTAAATATTGCTCTTCTGTGCAGTAACGTTGCTCGGTTGTTTGCAAAGTGCCTGTCATCTTGATGTTCTCCCACAAGGATGTTGAACAAATATTTCTTTTGAGTGCGATCGCTCTCTTAAATGATAACCCGCATTTCCAAAAAAGCGATCGCCCTTATTCCACCTCACTTTCTTCTGGCTCATTTTCGGGCTCATCTTCCGCCGCAAAATCCACCTTCTCATAGACATCAGCCAGTGGCACTTCAACTTGAAAGAAATTAAAAACTAGCGCCGCATCTTCCTCATCGTACTGATGGTACGACCACCGCTTGTTAGCCAACTTACAATACTGTTCTACATAAACCTGAGATTGGTCAATCAGAATATACTCTTGAAATGCCGGCAGCGTTTGATAAAACTTAAATTTATCACTGCGATCGTAAGCTTTCGTAGATTTCGATAAAACTTCCACAATTACTTGCGGATTCATCACCGTATCCTGGCGATTATTGTAATACTCAGGTTTACCCGGAATTACCATCACATCGGGATAAGTATAAAATCGCTTTTTCGGCAGCCACAAACGCACGTCACCGAAGAAAACTCGATAGTCCTGTTTTTTGAGCCCAAGACTTAATGCAATATAAATATTGCCAGCGATTTGATTGTGATTTGTAGTTCCGCCTGTCATGGGAATAATTACTCCATCGCGATACTCACTTTTGTACTCTGCTGCTTCTTCCAGGGCGAGATATTCTTCGGGAGTGAAGTAGTCTTGTGCTGTTTGCTGTTCTGTTACTTGTAGAATAGCCGTCACGGTTTTTTCCCCAACTCAATTGATATCTTGCATCTAGTTTAACATTGCCCTAAATTGCGGGCGGGCAGGATGCCCACCCCACAACAAAAACCATTTTTTGTGGAAGAGGCATCTTGCCTGTTCTCGATAAGATTCCAACATCTGCGATCGCCCTTCAATAACAAGCGGGCGATCGCACTTCAATAACTCGCAACCAAAATTAGTCGATCGGATCGAAAACTAAAGTCAATCTCGCAGCCGGAAGCAGTTATTTGATCGCACGCAAATGACCCTCTGCATCAGACCAACTGCGAAAGCGACCAACAACGACCCTTTGCAGGTTCGGAAGCAAACGAACCAGGATCCACGGTCTGAGACGTTTCTTATACGGCATAATAGGTGTATCTCCTTTGTTAATTGGAGCCATAGCCAGTCCTTGCTTTCCATGGCGGGGGACTGGCTTTTGACTGTGTATTGATGGGATTAGAGGAATTATAACATAATAAGCCCAAATATGTGTCAATTATTTTGAATAAGAGGGCAACAACACGATCGGGAGCGTAAGCTTGTACCATTAAAAGCGTTAGTAAACCAACAAATATTTACATTGAGCAAGCGCGTTCACGTTACGTTTCCTGATTACGTATATGAAGCTTTGGATCGATGGGCTGACAAACAAGGCCGATCCACGGCTAACCTGATAGCCTTTCTCGTGGAAACGGCTTTATTGGAAGCCCAACAAAAGGGAGAAGTACCCCCTGGGCCGGAAGATCCCAAAAGTGACAAGTAAAGAGTTCCCTCGTGGGTTACATTGGTGGCAACTTAAGTTCAAACCCATCGACAGACTGCTGTTTAAGTATTAAACTTAGATCCCCCCCTAGCTCGCCTTAAGAAGCTATGCTTTATAAACATCTTTCTTGACAATCTTGAAAGCTTTGTACAGCAAAAATTTCAGGAGAAGTTGTGACACAAGCCTTGACAATTTAACAACTTTATTTATTGAAAGCAGCTTGCGTTTATTGAGAATTGGCAATCGAGGAATAAGGGTTTGATAGCCTCGCTCGCGCTCGCTCTCAAATGTTAAGAAAAATCCTTATAACGCAGAGCTTCTTAAGGGGGGAACCGGAATCTTCTCAAAGTCCCCCTTCTTAAGGGGGATTTAGGGGGAACTCCTCGGAGTAAACAGTTTTAACCCAGGCGTATTGCGGTATACATCCCATGTCTATCGCAACTCGCCCATATTTCAACTAATCCCCAAAACCCAAAAAACCCTCCCCAACAAGGAAGAGGGAGGGCGCACATAAAATAGAGTTAGAAATTCAGGCTTTTGCAAAATTAACAATAGGGAGTCACATCCACGCCGCACTCATCGGCCAAATAACACAAAGCACGAAAGCGCAGCCCAACCACTTGCTCGTAAAGCGGATTTAACTTGCACAGCGGCGGAATGTGAAATAAAGTGCGATCGCAAATTTTGACTTCCCGCTCAAACGGACACTGGCTGGGAATAAACATGCACAGAAACCGAGCTAACTTTTGACTTTTAATTGCAGTGTTATCAAGCCACTGTTTCAGCGGATGCAACAAGTCAAAGCGCGGCTTGTGGCCGTAAGGTTGAGGATTTGTAGCGACACTAACTGGGGTTTCTTCTTTGCCGTGCCATACCCAAATTGGCAGAATTCCATGGGGCACTGTATGCTCAAATACCTTCATATTTCTCTGTTCCTCTTTTACAACGAGGTGCCAAGAACTCTTTGTAGAGCTTGTGCGAGATTTTGTCTACAATAAGTACCTACAGCAGCTCGTTTTGCTTTACCGGATGAAACTTCTTGAATTAATGACTTAATCCGAGAAAAGTAGTTCCTGATTTTTTTCGAGAGACGGTGTGCGATCGCAAAAGTGTCCTCATTGCCAGCCCAAGGATTTATCTATGGGGTAAAAACTCTACCTTTTACATTCAAGCTTTAACCTTCAGTTAACTCTCCTTTTGTAGTTCCTCTACGATAATGGCGCATCGAGCTGAATTATTCCATACGTGAAAATGCGGAATTTTCAATCAAAGTTATAATAGTTTCAAATAAGCTCGGCTGCAAAAAAGTCTGAAACCCAGTGCCAAGAGTCGCTGCGCGCGCGCGAGCGCAGCTATCCCGAGCGTGAATCGGCAAAAAACTCATACAATTACAAATAACCGGCATTACCGCCCTCACAACCCATGAGCAACCCAGAAACCAAATCTATCGCCCGCGAATTGCAAAGCCACGCCGCCATTCTCGGCGGCTTCGTCTCCCTCCTCTGGATTATTGAGATTCTCGATGTCTTCGTATTTGGAGGCGCGCTGAATTCCTACGGAGTCCGCCCCCGCAGCATCGACGGACTTGAAGGCATCCTCTTCATGCCTTTTCTGCACGGCAGTTTTGCTCACTTAGCCGCCAATACCCTCCCGTTTCTGACATTTGGTTGGCTGATAATGCTGCGAGAAGTTAGCGACTTTTTTGTTGTCAGTGCTATCACTGTGCTAGTCAGCGGATTGGGAGTTTGGCTGACAGGCGCGCCCAATTCCGTACACATTGGTGCCAGCGGATTAATCTTTGGTTACTTCGGATTTTTGCTGTTGCGGGGCTATTTTGAACGCAGCTTTACATCTATTATGATATCTTTAATTGTCGGTTTCTTCTACGGCAGCTTAATTTGGGGAGTTTTGCCATCACAGCGCGGAGTTTCCTGGCAAGCGCATTTCTTTGGCTTTGTCGGCGGCGTATTAGCAGCTCAACTTTTGGGGCGGCAGAAACGGGAAGTATAGCATTCGGAAGTTCTGGCTTACTCGCAATGTACGGGATGTAACGGATGTAAAGGATAGAAGGAAGACTTGTCCGCATTTTAACCGCTCATTCTTCAACCCGCGTCGGCGGGTTTTGTCTGACAAGAAGCGGTTTCAACCGCCGTTTTATCTAATAATAATTCAACTTGCGCCGGCAAGCACACAGTAAAAACCGAACCGCCACCTAACTGGCTTTGAACTTGCATATCACCGCCCATCATCAAACAAAAGTGACGGCTAATAGTCAATCCCAAACCCGTGCCGCCGTACTTGCGCGTAGTTGAGGCGTCACCCTGCATAAAGGCTTGAAATAAATGCTGCATTTGTTCGGGAGGAATTCCAATGCCCGTATCAGCTACGCGGAAAATTATTAAATCGGAAGGTTCTGCTATTTCTTGAGTTGTTAAGCTGTCATGTTTGACTCTTTCAATGGACAGGGTAATAGTCCCGCCTTCCGTAAATTTTGCTGCATTGCTCAGCAGGTTGAGCAATATTTGACGAGTTTTGGTAATGTCAGCATACATCGTTCCCAAGTCCTTAGCACAATTAACTTCAAACTTATTAGAATTTTTCTCTACCAATGGTTCGACAGTCGAAACTACCTCGTCAATTAAATTAACCGGGTTGAAAGTTTCTAAATAAAGTTCCATCCGCCCCGCTTCAATCTTAGAAATATCGAGAATGTCGCTAATTAAAGATAGCAAGTGTTTGCCTGCTGTTTGAATTTTGTGCAAGTCGGGGATAAAATCTTCGCAGCCCAAATCCTCCGCGTCTTCTTTGAGCATCTCGCTGTAACCGATAATGGCGTTGAGGGGAGTCCGCAATTCGTGGCTCATATTGGCTAAGAATGAGCTTTTGGCTTGGTTGGCGGCTTGAGCGGTTTGAGCGACTTTTTGGAATTCTTCTGCTAATTTGCGCTGGGTAATGTCTTCAGCAATGCCGACGATGCGGTAAATTTCTCCTGTTTCGTTGCGGACTGGAAAAGCCCGATCGCGCACCCAGCAAACTGAACCGTCGGATCGCACTACCCGATACTCCTCATCATAATCCCCCTGCACCTGTTTTTCAAAGGCAGCCCTAACGCGATCGCGATCGTCCCGGTGAATAGCATCCCAAAAAGCCTCCGGATTTGACAGCAAACTCCGATAGCTTAAATTCCATATTTTCTCGCAAGCAGGGCTGACATAAATTATCTGCTGTTGATTCGGTTCTCTAATCCAAAATACCTCATGAATATTTTCTGCCAACTGGCGAAACCGTTCCTCGCTGGCGCGCAACTGATCCACAGCACGGTGAAACTCTGTCACGTCTTGAACTAGCGATGCCACCCCAATTATACAGCCGTCAGCATCAACCAAAGTCGTATTGTACCACTCGCAAAGAATAATTTTGCCGTCCTTTCTAAGGTTCTCATTAATGCTACTAATGCCTCCTTGATTAGTGAGCAAAGTTATAGATAGTTGCCTGACATACTCCTTGGCACTTTCAGGAACTATGAGATCGACTCCGTGGCGTCCAATTGCTTCCAAGCGGTTGTATCCAAAAATTCTTTCTGCTGACAAATTCCAATCTGCCACTGCAAAGTTGAGATCCCATTCGATCGCCCCCAAAGGAGTTTGATAGAGGTGAAAAGCGAGTTTTTCCTGAGATAGTTTCAGAGAGCCAATTAATTTAGTTTTATCAGCAATCGCAGCTTCCACCCGCTCTTCGAGAGTAGTAAACGACTCTTCCAATTGATCTGCCATCGTATTAAAAGAGCGAGCCAGGACACCCACCTCATCCTCCCGCTCTACAGACGCCATCAAGCGGGGATCTACCGCCACTGAATCCCATTCTCCCCGCGACAAAGCCTCCGCAGCCTTGCTCAGACGCTGAATCGGCATTACAATCCACCTCGAAGTCACACATCCTAGAGCCGTCGCCAGCACCAAAGCACCAAAACACAGCAAAATTGTGTAGCGAGTGTTGGCGTTAATCGCTTCCATAAAATCGGCTTCGGGAACCACCACCACAATCAACCAGTCGAGGCCCCTGCTGTCTGAGAAGGGCGTCACCTGTAAAAATTGTCGTTTTCCGTCGATCGTAAAATCTAGCTGGTAAGCGCTGTCAATCTTGCTCAACTTCCCAAAGCGTTCTTTCAAATAGCGGCCAGTCGATCGAATTAGAACATTCTGGCTGCTGACTGCGGCAATCCGTTTCGGAACGCCGTTGCTAATAATAAATGGCGCTTCGGGAGTAGAATTTGCCACCAATTCTCCCGACCTTTCTACAATAAAAGTCTGTCCTGATTTACCAATTTTGAGACTTTCCAAGAATTGATTGAGCTGGGAAAGTGTCAAGTCAGAACCCAGGATGCCAATCAGTTTGTTATCCTTGCCATAAACAGGTTGAGCCGCCGTAATCGCTAGTTTGGGAGTGTCAAAATAAGTATAAATTTTAGTCCATGTCGGCTTGCGAACCCGCACTGGAGCTATGTACCAAGGCCGGGTGCGGGGGTCGTAGTTAGGAGTAGTTTTTACTAACTTGGTTGATTCGCCGTCCAAGGACGGCGTGTAGCTGTGAAAGTTATAGCCAGTAGATTTATTAGAAATCCTAACTTGCAACTTGCCATCATCGAGGCGTTCAACTCCCGTAAAAGTTTTTTGTTCGGAGCCGAATTGAATGTAGCTAATTTTATCAAACGTTTGGAGTTGTTTGGAGAAGTAGTTGCGTAAACTAACTTCATCCTGCACGTTCAAAATGCCGAGACGGATGGCGTCGAGATTGAGCTGATTGATTTGGTGCGGCGTTTCGATATAACTATGAATGTGTTGCTGGATGCGCGATGTGACTTCGCCCCGCAGTTGCGCGGCAACATCGTTGACAGCTATGCGCCCGTTCCGCAGCGACAGCCACCCCGTCAGCCCTACCGCAGCGAAAGTCTGGATAGCAAAAGGCACTACAAGGACGATGCGAATTGGCACTTTGCGCGACGTTTTGAAAATCTGGTCTCTCAGATGTCTAATTGGCATGATGAAGCAGAACTATAACGAACCCACAGCATTTCAGTAGAGTACAACCTGATGAGCGCAGATTTTGAAGTTGAGCTCGTTTTCTGTGGCAATGTGCTGTTAAGAACTCATAATCTGCCGCTGGTAACTGAATTTTTAACGGCTGCCACCGCCATCTTAGCGCGATCGCGCGCTTTGTCAGGGCGATCGAGATTAATGCAGTAAGAAGAAGGAAGAAGTCCGATGGAAGTCGGAAGAAGGAAGAAGGAAGTCGGGAGAAGACATACTCAAGCTTGCTTGAGCGCGATCTGTATTTTATGTTTAATTAGGTGGATTTACTGATCGCTCGTGGACTGAATGTAAGCGCTGATACTATTTGAGATTTGAGATTTTAGATTGGGTAGTTTGCGAGCGCAGTCGCAGGGCCCAGAAACCGGGTTTTTTTCACAGCAACACTTCGCTGCATCCTGCAGATGCACTAAAAAACCAGGTTTCTGAGACTCCCAGCGCGATCGCAAGTTATAAATATTTACAATAAATTTAATTGATATCTCCACAAGCAGCTACTTTTGATAGAGCGCAAGTTAATTCCGGCTGGGTACAATAAGTATAGTAGGATGCAACTAGCGGAGGCATGGATGATGAACGCAGTTATTGCTACTCTTGGCACTGCTCTGGGACTGAGTTCAATTTTTATCGGTTTTACCCCGGCGGTTATAGCCCAACAAAGGCTACAACCAGCGCCCCAAAATTCAGAAACGACTTTATCAGGGGATTCCCTCAGGACTGTTGAGGACAGAAGTGTAGACTCGGACTACCAAGACTTGATTGGTAAATCAGAAACGGCTGCTAGAAGGCAGCGCAGCTTGGGGGATACATTTCGCCTCAAAATCAATCGCGAATTGGAATTTATCACTACTCCTTCCGATGCCGGGCGCCTGGGAAATCCCGTTCCTCTCAAACCCAACGACAGTGGCACAGGAGCTGGAGTTCAGCTTCAGCTAGGACTTTAGCAATTTTGAATTAATTAATTTGAAACAAACGAGCGATCGCACAGCCCGATTTTTGAGGCTCTAAGCTGTTGTGACTGCGATCGCTCGTTTCGATGAATTTTATCACAAGTTTTGTGCGGCTTCCATCACAGGAGAGTCTTGATTCTCAATCTACAATTGGGGCTATTAAACATCAGACGCATCCCAATTAGATACGTATCTTTACAATATCGCATAAAACTGGCGGTGAAGGTCATGGGAAAGGCTCAACTAATCGATTATTTGCGGGGAGAGTTGGCGATATCGAATTCTGCGATCGCCGTTGCTCTGAGACACGACGAACAAGATGCCGGCCAACTGCCGATGGTGCTGTGGCAGTACGGGTTAGTTACCCTCGAAGAGTTAGACCTGATTTTTGATTGGCTGGAAACTCAGTCGGCTTAAGAATTTAAAATTCCGAGTTTAAAAATATGGATATCTGATTCCAGATTTTTGAGAAATAAAGCTTGCACAAACGGTCGTCGAAAAGTATAGGGTTGAGTGTTGAGGTTGAGGTTGAGGTTCTGTTTGATTTTTTACCTTATGGGTAAGATCCAATATACGGTAGGGACACAGCACTGCTGTGTCCCTATTGTTCGGGCTTCAGACGCCCTAAAACAAGCCCCAGCAACTTTTAGGTGTGCCGGGGCTTGTCTGATTGAATTTGGTGGCGGGAAGTGGATTTGAACCACTGACCTTCGGGTTATGAGCCCGACGAGCTACCAGGCTGCTCTATCCCGCGTCGCTTTGTCTTTGTTTAGTCTTAAAAACTAAGCCCTGCAACCTCAAAGATTGCAGGGTTTGTTTCAAGTTGGTGGCGGGAAGTGGATTTGAACCACTGACCTTCGGGTTATGAGCCCGACGAGCTACCAGGCTGCTCTATCCCGCGTCGCTTTGTCTGCTCTCTAATATAAACATATCTTTCTGGAAATTGCAACCCCTCAATCAAAAAAACTTTTGAGGTTGTGGTAGGGGTTGCTGAAATTGGTGAAGAAGTATCGATCGCACTAAAGCATACAGACTTCGCCGACCACCTCCAAACGCTTAAACTCGCTGAGAGTCAGGTAAGTGTCCGAGAGAGTTTCCGCGATCGTCGCAGTAATCCAACCCAACTGCTTGAGCAAGTGAATCGCCACTGCAAACTGAGCGCGCTTGCCGCCATCAGTCACCTTAATTGCCAAGCCCATGCCTTCACCAACGCGGCCGATGCACTGCACCCCTTCGGCGCCGGACTTGCTCACCAATTCCCCTTGAGTCAAGCGCATCAGTTCCGTGTCAAATCTTCCCTCACCCGCAACCATCATCGGGTGGTGAGTCATAGCGCGCACAATCCGCTCCATATCCACATTGTCCCCAGAGGCTAACCGAGCGTACAAAGACGCCATTTGTCCCAACTGCAACAGATAGGTAGGAGCGCCGCAGTCGTCGCGAGCGCTGATAAACTCTTCGGCAGGCATTGCTAGCAAGTCAGCCACTTTGCCCAAAATAAGCTGCTGGACGGGATGTTTGCGCCGCAAATAAGTTTCCAGCGGCCAGTGGAGTTGCTGACAAACAGCCAGCATTCCGGCGTGTTTCCCGGAACAGTTGTATTGCAGGGCGCTCTTTTTGCCTTCGGGAATGGGGCATTGAAGTTTAGATGGATCTATGTCGCAGCGCCACAGAACGTTAAACACCTGTCGCGATTGCTCGATCGTACCTTGATGGGAACTGCAAATAATCGCTAAATCTCGATCGGTCAATTCGTAGCGTTCTAAAGATCCCGTCGCCGTCACAGCCAAAGCTTGAAAAGGTTTGAGTGAAGAACGGACAAATGTCGCGGTTTCCGAGTTACCGGCAACGGAAAGAACGCGGCCGCGTTTGTCGCAGACAGCGGCCTGGGCGCGGTGCTTCGATTCGGGAATACCTTCGCGCAGCAGTGTGACTTCGAGTTCTGGAGCTTGGGTTCGTTTTCCCCTTGTCATATCAATTTTAGATTTTAGATTTTAGATTTTAGATTGGGGTGAAGGAAGTTTTGAGACCCTATGTCGCAACGGGGCGGACACGGGGCACCGCCCCTACTCAAAACTTCCCTGTTACCACGAACGATTACACAAAACTCCAAATTACTCCCCCGGCAACCAGCAATACTGTCAAACCATAAAATGTCTGCCGCAGACGCCTGAGAATTGGTTCTAGTTCGTAGTTTACTATCAGTTGGTCTTGAGCTAAAACTTCGGGAGTTTTAGGCCAAGATTGACAATCGTACCAGCCAGACTCTTCGTAGACGACTGTGGGATTTGCAAGGCGCGATCGCACGTAGAACCAACCCAAGTAAAGCCGCAGCAAAGCTAATCCTAGAATAAAACCGGCACCAGCGGCAGCGCACAGGGCAAACTGAACTGGATACTTGAGGGGAGCAAAGCTGGCTGCTGCTAAGGGCCCGGATACCAAGCAACTCCAACCCCATACCCAAGCGAGTTTTGTCAGATATGCGGGCCAATCGAGAGTTACCCAGCTAAAAAACCAGGATTCTGTAAGTTCTTGATATTCATTAACCGGGCGCTGTTCTTCTGGAACAGGACAAATAGAAATAGAAGCGTTTTTCACATCAGCATTCCTCTCGGCGCGGTGGAAAATTCAATTCGTTCGGCGTGTCCCCAGAAGGCTTCTAAATTGTAAAATTCGCGCTCTTGAGGTTTCATGATGTGGATAATCGCGTCGCCGTAGTCCATGACAACCCAACTGGCGTCTGATAGGCCTTGTGTACGCACAGGCAAGCGTCCCCATTCTTCTTCTACTTCGTCTGCGATCGCTTGGGAGATGGCTCGTACCTGGACGTTAGAAAATCCGGTGAAGATTGCAAAGTAGTCAGCAAGATAGGATACTTCTGCCACGCTCAGCAATACAATATCAACTGCTTTGCGGTCATCGGCTGCTTGTGCAGCGGTCATTATCAGGCTGCGGGCTTCGTCTGGGGTGGTGGCGTCCGTTACTGTGGACTGGGCCTTGGAGTATTCGAGTTGGGTTAGATCTGACATTAAGTGTTTAAGTTCCTAATTGATACGGTAAGGGGAATTGGTGCGCTATTGGCTTGCGGTTGTTGGCACTTCGATCGGGGAAATAGGAGTTAAATTCAAGCCAAAAGTAAGTACAGGATTGCTGGTAAATTTTACTTTTAACTTTTGATTTGTTCGATCGACTTGGATGTCGAATTTCCTATTTCGCGCGATTGGGCGCGGGCCATTTGCAGCGCCCAATTGCGGGTAAGTACGGTGCGGGGGTGGATGTAGCAGCGAGTTTCTACCAAATATTTGAGAGAATCATCGCTAGTTTGCCACACGGCTGCATAAAGATTTTGGCAGCTTGTTTCGCGCAGTGCTGCTAGTTCGGCTGTGTTGCCGCGGCTCGGTTCTATAGTATCTGCTACAAATACGGTACAACTGAGCTGGCTCATGTTTGGTCGGCCGAGGGTGTGATTGGCGATTGCGTCCAAAATTTCTCGATCGACCACCCCGAATTCGTCTCTAGCGACGATCGCGCTCGCGTCTGCGTGCAGCAAATGCGGGTGTGCTTCCAACACTGAGTCTAACTCTAAACCTTCGTTCTGAGCCATTTGTAGCAGCATTTGGGGTTTGAAGTATTTTGCTGCGTCGTGCAGAAGTCCTGCGGATCGGGCTTTTGCTTCGTCGAGGCCGTAACGGCGGGCCAAGTCTCCTGCTGTCTGTTCGACTCCGAGGATGTGTGTGATGCGGGCGGCAGGAACGCGCTGTGTGAGCCAAGCTAGGACTTTTTCGCGATCGAGTGCAAGTGTCAAATATTAACTCCCAAATTGTAGGATCTATTATTTTAGCGTTTTGTTTTAATAGAGTGCGGTGTCGGGCACGCAGGGGTGTGGTGATATCTGGGATGATTGGGGTGAAGGGGGCGATCGGTTCTACCTAAACCATTCAAAAATCTGTTAGAAAAGCAACTAAATATGAACAACGAATTTACTTCGAGCAAATCTCAAACTGATTGGGAACGCCTAGATGCCATGACTGATGAAGATATTGATTTCTCTGATTGCCCTGAAATTACGCCTGAAATGTTCGCTAAAGCAGTAGTTCGGCGAGGCTTGGCCAACCCTAAGACTAAAGCTCAAGTTACCTTACGCATTGACAGTGATGTTTAGGAGTGGTTTAAATCTCAAGGTCGTGGTTATCAAACCCAGATCAACGCCTTACTCAGAGAATATATGAAAACCCATCAATAGTGAAACACTAATTTTAGGATATATCTATACC
The DNA here is from genome assembly GCF_020738565.1 of Microcoleus sp. PH2017_12_PCY_D_A. Classification (NCBI taxonomy): domain Bacteria; kingdom Bacillati; phylum Cyanobacteriota; class Cyanophyceae; order Oscillatoriales; family Microcoleaceae; genus Microcoleus; species Microcoleus sp. PH2017_12_PCY_D_A. Next base: position 12,356 of record NZ_JAEQCI010000036.1, read on the forward strand.
TTCCAATCGCAGGAAATGTACTCGTCCTGAAAGCTCACCAGCCACAATTGTTAAACCATCTGGAGCAACAGCAACAGAAAGTACACTAGACTCTACAGAAAAACTTGCAACTATTTTGCCAGTTTGTATATGCCAAACTTTAATAGTGTCATCTGCTGAGATGGCAAATTCTCCAGATGGAGTAACAACCACTGCATCAGCAGAATTATTATGAATAAAAAACTTTTTTAATTCTATCCCTTGGGCGATGTCCCAAAGTCTTAGAGAATTATCGCTTGATGCTGAAATTAGTTGTTGGCTGTTGGGAGTAACGGCTATACTCATAATTGACTTGCCACTATCGTGTCCATTCCATTCGTTTAATAACTCTATAACCTTAATTTTATGACCAGACTTAAAATCCCAAACAACTAATAAATTTCCCACTGTTCCAGCAATAATATACTTGCCGTCAGGGGTAATCGCAACTGAAGTAATCGGCCTTAAATCTGGATCGTATAACTCTCTAAAAATATTTTGAGACTCTAAATTCCAAATAATTATGCTATTGTATACTCCTGAGACAATGTACTTGGAATCAGGAGTAATAGCTACTGTTTCAACTTCTCTTTCTGCCCTGCAATTTCCAAATAGTTTTTTTGTATTATGCAAGTTCCAAATTTGAACCCCTTTATAGCTTCCTTCACCTGACACAAAAGTTGATACAAATTTTTGACCATCTGGGGTAACAGCGATTGATTTTATTCCGTTGTAGCCCCCTCCGAGAGTTTTGAGGGGTTTTTGAGAATCAATATCCCAAATGATTATAGTACCGTTTCCGTCACCTGAAATAGCTTGTTTTCCATCTGGGGTAATAGCTACTGCCTGAACAGAACTATTGTGCTTTGTGATGGATTTGATTTTGGATTTTTTTTGTATTAATGTTAAGTCCCAAATTTTAATAGTTTTGTGCGCTCCGGTAACTACCTGTTTACTATCGGGAGTAATAGCCAATGCTGTTACATATTGACCGTAATGAGCCTCAAAAGATCCCCTTGGGATACCTGTTCTTAAATCCAAGATTTTTATTTGATTTCGATCTTTAGAAGCTGCAACAACTTTAGTTTTATCTGGAGTAATAGCAACATGAGTAATATAAGTGCCAAGCCAAGTTTCATCTGTAAGGTTTTTCAAAACTTCACCTGTCGATATATCGCAAACTTCAAATGGATTATCTCGTTCTCTTACTCGTGTTGATACCAGGATTTTTTTCTCATCTCCTGTAAAACTAAAACCATAATTACTAATAGCTATAGCATAAAGATATCCCTCAAAAGTTCTTATTTCTCTTAGTAACTGCCCATTTTTCAAATTCCAAATGATGAGTCTTTTGTCGTCGTCACCGGAAATCACTTTATCTCCATCTGGATGAATAGCTAAAACACTGACAGATTTTTGGTGTTCGATACAAGTACATAAGCACTCACCTGTTTGTAAGTCCCAAACTTTAAGAGTAGTATCCTGTGATGCTGAAACAATATTTTTACCATCAGGTGTAATCGCAATAGCTCTTATAGATGAATTATGACCTATCAAAGTATTTATATTTTTGCCAGTTTCAATATCCCAAATCTTGATGGTGCTATCAGTTGAACCTGAAACAATTTGCTTTCCATCTGATGTAATAACGACTGCATTAACTGACTTATGGCCTGTAATAGTCTTTAAAATAGTTCCTGTCTTCATATCCCAAACGATAAGACTCTTTGAACCTGAAACCATTTTTGTTCCGTCAGGAGTGATAGCAATTATTCCCTGGAACAAAAAATCATCATCTTCAAGAGAAAGAGTGCGTATTAAAATTTCGCCTGCTGGGGTTAAGCTGGGTGTTAATGGACGCAGCCAAGGTCTATCTTTAGACTTTTCTACTTGTTCGAGAAGTACATCTATTGTAAAAAAGTATGGAGGTTTTTGTTTGAAATAACGTTTTTTCATCAAATCACTAACTTGATAGGAAACACATGGATATATAAAAATCAGCTTGACTATCCAGTTAGTAGCTACTTCAACAAACTTATACCACCAATACAAAAATGGATAAAGGGAGAATCTTGAAGGCAATTTATCGTTAATAAATTGTAACGGACGAGTGAGGATATTGAATGTTAGCGACCAAGCAAATAACATTAATGTTTCAACAAATTCAGGTGGCTGTTTCCAATAACTAATCACTTTTATTAACAGAATTTGTGTCCAAGACTTCGACTTAAATTCAGACTCGTCTACACTCTTGTAAGGCATCAAATGCCCAAGCAGTTGACTAGGGAGTTGACTGGGATCATCAGTTAAAACATTGGCCGACATCCTAATCGCATCTTGAATTAATTTCAGATTTTCCTTGATCTCTTCAACAATCTCAATATCAGGTTGCAAAGCTAAGTCGTAATCTGTAATTAGTGCCTGTACTCCAAACTCTTTGTGAGAAATCTTAGCATCAATGAAATCAAAATTGGTTAACAAACTCTGCAATCGCTTTGCCTCTCTTGCATTCGCTAGATAAATTGGTATTTCCAAAGTATCTCGTCGCTGGGCAGGTGGCATATTGGCTAACCGTGCTTTTAAATTACTCATCTCCAAGCAATCCCTTCCATAAATAATCTGACTTTTGTTTATTAATTTTTGGAATCGAAACCCGTGCAGCCTCTATAGTTTCATGCTTATGTAAAAATCTCCAAAAATCAGGGTGATAGATGCTGTAGCAAACTTCACCTTCAATAGTACGCTTGTGTAAAAATTGTAGCCATGCTTTTAAGACCTCCTGTACTTTCAAAGGAGTTTCGCCAATATACCCAGAGATTAGCTGGCATGAAATTGGCTGACGGCTTTCTGCCAAATGATACATAACATTAATTTTGACGTTTGAACGCGGTATATCATTCATCCCCATTTTCTGCCAGTGGAATTGATAGTATTGCTGCAAGCCTAGAGGTAAACTATCGAGGTTCAAGTCTGGATATATATCCTCCTCAATTCCATACAAAACATAGTACAAATACATGAAATTGTTTTCACTTCTAGCTGCAATTTCGTCAATGAAATTTTGTTCTGTCAGGTTCTGGCTTTGAATCCATTGACGTAGCTTATCACTACCGTCAACTCGATTTCTAATATAGGTGCAGACATCTTCATGACTTTGAGATTGATAGTCCATAAAGTTAAATATTTGTTGTGCTGCATCAGTCACTAATTGTACATCAACACCACGTCTAACTGTTGTGACAAAATAAATCCCGCTTGGTAAATAGCGCGGAAAGTAAAGAATATTGGCATTTTTGTTTGTTTGACTGGACTGGTCAACTTCATCTAAGGCATCAACCGCAATCACCACGGGTTTACCGTTTCTCTTTATGGCAACTTCATCTAACAACTTTTTGAGAAAAACACCGTCGCTCTTGGCATCGGCAGGTAAAGGCAAAGAATAGGATAGTTGATACTGTTTGATTAGTTGTTTGCAGACACTTTCTAAGAATTGGTCGGCGCGATTCTCGCCGTCATTTTCTACATTAAAATGAGCCACGCACCCAGTATCCTGCACATATTTCGCCAGAATCGTACTTTTCCCAATTCCCGGATCGCCGATGATAGTGAAATAGCCGCTTGTTTTGCTATTAATAAATTTTGCTATTTCGGTGAATACATATTCACGCCCGACGAAATCTTTGGTTTTCTGCTCGATTATCGTTTGAAAAGGATGAGCAAAAGGAGCTCGCGCTTGCCGATCATCATCTAGCTTAGGTTCAGCGTCTTCAGACAAATCAACTGTTGTAGCAAATCTCGGCCAATAAATTCGATCAACAAGGTCGCGCTCATCTACACGCAAGGCACTGGCAACGCTCTTGATAGAATCAACACGCACTCGGTTACACTTGAACATTCGCTCAATCGTATCTTTACTAACCCCTGCGACAGTTATAAGGACTGGTTGAGTCCATTTTTTTGACGCTTTGTCCTTAGCCTGTTCAATTTTCTCAGCATCGTCTAGAGTAACGGAATTCCGATTTTTACGGTGCTGACCAATAACTTCAGTTTTTACACCTGCCAGTCTTGCCAGGTGTGGATCGGACATTTTATCCACTTCTCTTGCTATATCTTTCATCCTGTTCTTCAGCAGTTCCACGCCTTCTAGGGTTAACGGCACGTTAATGTTGCTGGATGTTGGACTCACAGACTGTACTCCAGTTCATACTAAATTCTCTTAAAGATAGCAAATTTTTCTCTACTACTCCTGTTTCGGGGTTTCCAAGGCTTTCTCTGTTATTCATGTCTGCTACCGATCGACGCAACTGCGTATTTGTGACTGATAGCAGTAGTGTAGGGCGATCGCTCAAATCGTGGCAAGGGGGCAAAAGGGGGCAAAAGGGGCAGAAAAAAGACCCCCCTTTTGCCCTCTGTCATATTTTTGTCACCCGTGTCAGAGTACAGATGTCCCAGCGAGAAAAGAGAAATGCACGAACTAAATCACCCTTATGAAACTTCTGCCAACCCTAATATTTGGTTGAAAAAGAGCAAAACATGGTTCAAAAAGTCGAAAGATTTGATCTTGACTAGCCCCAAAGAACTCCACGGCTCTAATTACGTTACTGAAGAAGTCACACAAGCTTCGACAGTTACAGCAACAGCGATGAACGTCAGCAACACGATTGACGGCGTGAGTATATTCCCCTTGCTGTTGTACTCCTGCAAAGACATGGGACTTTTAGGATTCATTTTCGCCCTTGCCCTTGCTCTTGCTATGACCAAATTTACCAACGGTATGGGCAAAGCAGTTGCTACCCGCAAACCGGGAAACCGAATTTGGTCTGCCTGTGCCACCGTGCCGATGTTGGCAATGAATGTATTGATGTCGGGAACCTCTTTAGTCGCACCTGAATTATCGCTCAACCAAAGTCATTTAGCCGAGTTAAGAGCAAAAGAATTGGTCGCCGAACAAGAAATTAAGGTTAACGACGTTCAGCCGGATTTAAGAGCGGTTAAAGATGCAGAAGCCAAATGTAAAGAGTTTCAAGAAAAGGCTGCGACTTATCCTGAAGGCAGCACCGCACGGAATGACTACTTTATCAAAGCTAACGGTTTGTATCAAGAACAAAACCGCGACTGGAAATCGGTGTTGGCTCAAGAAGGTCAAGCTAAAGTACCCTTCTGCCCCTTAGCTAAGCTTTTAACAGAAGATGCTTTCAAAGTCTCTCAAGTCGCTAAAGCTGACTGGGAAAAGCAAAAAGCTCAGGTCGTAAAATCGGCTAGCTATACAGCAGGAGTCAAGCAAATCATGCCCGCTCTTTACCAACAGCACTTCGACGCTAACGGTCAGTTAATTTCTGGGACAGAAGCGACTCGCTTAGCGATACAAAGTACGACTTCAAAACTGATGACAGGAAATTGGAATAGTCTCGGCTTTTCACTTTTCTTTTTCGCGACATCAGTTATTACATCTGCGGGGGCTTGCGCGTTGGCGATCGCTCATTCGTACCGTGAAGACATTAAAATGTCGTTTGACGAGTCTCTCCAAATGGAACTTGATGAATTTTTGGAAGATAGCTAAATGCAAAGTGTACCCTATTCACCCTGGGGTACGCAACAACCAAATACCGAAAAAACAGTCACTCAACACTCACAAGTAATTGTTATGACAGCAAAAAATCCCAATGACACTCAACCTGAAAATGTGATTGACTTTCGAGGTCATTCCAGAACCGATCCTCAAAACAAGTACATTGATACCAGCAAAGCCGATCAATACCGGAGCACTGGTAAATGTGACGATCCCAAATTAAAACAGGTTGTTAAACTTCTCCGTTCAGGCAAGGAAGTGATATCCCCGTCAAGAGCTAAAAGGTTAACTCAGGCTCTTACTCAGAATGTAGAAATTGTTGAAAAAGCAGCCTATTCTTTAGGGTACAATCTCCAGCTTGTAGGGCTTTACCTGCAAGAGCAGCCAGAGCCGATCCAAGATGACTATATCAAAGCGATCGAACAAAGGCTGGAGTTAGAGCAAAAAGACCTCGCTCAGGGAATTTATCGCCTCTTTAACATTGCAAAAAAACATCCTCAACCCACAACAGGTAAACTAACTCCCGAACAAAACGCTGATAACCTACGTTACCAAAAGCTAGTGAATGACATCGATTATATTCGGAGGTTTTTGGTCGAACAAGCCCACATATCAGTTGTCTTTTTTGAGCAAAGTCCTCATCCTAAAGCTTACCTGCGTCGCAGCTTAAATTATCTCGACTTTTTGCCAAGATATTGTGGAGAATTAGCTGCTCGTACCCGCCGAAACATTTTTGATAAGGTTCCGGGAACCCAATCTGATGATTTAGAAGCGTAATAGCTTCACTAAAAAAAACGAAGATAGAGAAACCCTGTTTCTTACATAAACTGGGTTTCTAAACTTGGAAAGAGTTTGACGTTGAATTAACTTGACAGACAGAATCGGAGAAAAATTATGCTACTCAAATGGTTAAAAAGCTTTCGCACAATTGTAGGTAATGATAGTGCCACGCTTCCTCCTCAACCTCCTAAATTGCGTAAAATTATCGAGACAGAATTTTATCGAGACTACAACTACGGTCGGAGAGATTTTCGCAACTTAATTTTTGAGAAGGTTAATTTGCAACAAATTAATCTGCGAGGAATTGATTTCCGGGGGTCTGATTTTCGGATGGTCGAGTTACATAATGCAGTACAACTAAAAGGTGCTGACTTAAGTGGGGTAACACTCAGTGGAATGAATTTACAGGGGATAGATATGAGTAACGCTAATTTATACGAAGCTGTACTTGTAGGAACTGACTTGAGAGGCGCAAATCTAAATGGAGTAAACTTCGGCAAAGCTAATTTGAGCTATGCCAATTTATACCATGCTTTCTTAGTAGGAGCAGAATTGCCCGATGCTCAATTATACGCTGCTGACTTGAGCAAGGCTGATTTAAAAGGAGCAAATCTTAGCCGTGCTAATTTGAGTCGAGCAAACTTGACTTGGGCTGACCTTAGCAATACGAATGTGGGTGAAGCTGACCTGACAATGGCAAATTTAAGTTATGCTGATTTGGAAGGTTCTAACCCCCAATTTGCTCATACTCTGTTCACGACTTTGACAGGTGTGCGCCTACCTGAAGGTATTTTTTTTGTCAAGCACAAAGCTTAGCCATTTTCTTGTAGGTTGGATTGATCCCGATCGCCCTTGATTCCCTCAATCATCAAATTCGGGCGATCGCCCTTTGTCCCCCAATCCCCTCCCAGTCAAGGTTTCCCTCACAAGTCCGGTTGAATTAGGATCGATCGCAATTGAGCCCGCAACTGCTCTAATTCTTGTTCAGCGCGATTGGCCCTTTGTTCTTGTACATCAGCCCTTTCAGCCCCCGCCAACAACAAATTCCCTTTACTATCCCACCAGCGCAACCAAGGTAACTCCATATTTTGATACCTTCCCTGCCAAATTCCCAATTCAACACCCAACGGTTCAATCGGATAATGACCGCGTTCATTTGCAGCAACCAATCGATAGCTATTGTTCATCAGAGCATAAACTTCAACACTCGCCTTACTCACTTCATAAATGGCATAAAATCCCGCATGAATCACATTTTCATAAATCCAGAATTTACCAGGCTTAGTTTCCTGTTGACCAGTTCGCAATAAAGGCGTTCTGTCCCGTTCCTCCGCCCCATTCCCCGATACAAACTCCAACACAATTAACGGTGATACAAATTCTTGCCACATCACATAAGAACGGCGCGATTGACCATCAAGCGTTGGCGGCACATTCGGCACATAAAACCAGTCGGGTGCTTCCGCGCCCCGTTCTAGCGGCTCAGTTAACCGCCAATAAATGCCGCTATCTTGACCGATACAATAGTTTGCATCTGGATGAATTCTTTCGAGGACGGGAGTAATGGAATCGGTTAACAGAATGCTTTGGGGATGTTCTTGAAAATTTTTCACAAAAGTACCGTCGGATTCTGGTAGCTGAGTGTGGTCTGGCCAGCCTGTAGGGTTGTTTTCTACATCTAGGGTGAATTTCATAGTATTTTGGGAATTGGGAATTGGTAATGGGTAATTGGTAAGCTCTAATCTAACTTAAATACCCCCTTGATTCTTTAGTCCGCTCTTAATTTTTGAGTCCGCGTCGGCGGACGAAAGTTTGACTAGAGACGCGGTTTCAACCGCCTACTTATTTCGACTAGAGACCCGGTTTCAACCGCCTACTTTGGCAGAGGTTGCAAGATTTTCTCAGCATGACTCGCCGCCACCGCCGCAAATAAAGCCTCATAATGATTCAAAGCTTCCTCAAATCCGTAATTCTCCACAGCATACTTTCTACCTTGCTCCCCCAACGCATCCACCCGATCGCAATTTAAGAACAAATCCTCAACAGCATCAGCCAAAGCCTGCGGATCTTCCGGCGCTACCACAACCCCGCCGCCGCTTTGCTGCACTGCTTTATGCGCCGTACCAGTTTCGGGAACCGACGCCAAAATTGCCCGGCCGCTCGCCAGCAGCACTTGAATTTTTGAAGGCATATTAAAGTTAGTTACCCGGCGCTTTTGTACGACTAAACTAACATCCGCAGCAGCTAACATTTCGGGCAATTTTTCTCGCGGTTCAAACGACAGTAACATTACATTAGTAGCTTTGTAAGTTTCGCAATCTTTTTGCAAGCGCGTCAGTGCTGTTGATTCCCCCACAATTAAAAAAGCAATTTCGGGTATGTGTTTCAAACGGGCTGCTGCTTTGACAACTGTTTGTAAGCCTTGGGTAAGGGCAATATTTCCAGCATAAAGAACCACAAACTTGCCATTTAGTTTGTGGGCTTCGCGAAAAGGGTTATTTTCTTTTGGTAAAGGGCGGATGAAATTCACATCAACCCAATTCGGAACGCAAACTATTTTTTCCGGGGGTACTCCCTGAGAGTGCAATTTGCTGACAAAACCGCTGTCGATGACGCTGACTTGGCTGGCTGTGCTGTAGGCTAATTTTTCTAGGGCGTCAGCAATCTTAATTAGCATTCCGTTTTTTTTCACCAAGCCGACGCGCACGGCTGCTTCTGAGACGATATCCTGAACATTGAGGACGATCGGGATATTGCGAATCCAGCCGTAAAAGGCCACTGGGACGCAAATCGGTAAAGGTGGCATTGTGGAGAAAATCACGTCGGGACGCCAGCCTCTGAATGCTTGGACGGCGCTGGATACGACAAAACTACCGTCTAGCAAAAGTCGGTCTAGCAGGCTGGGGTGAGGGCCGTTGACGCGCAGGTAGCTGCGCTGAATAGTGACGCCGTTGTGTTCTTCGGTGAGGTAAAATTTGCCCCGATATTGCGGATAAATTCGCCGCTGGGGATAGTTGGGCATTCCGGTGACGACTCGAACTTGGTGCCCTCGCTTGACTAGGCCTTGGGCTAGTTCTGTCATCAAGGGGGCAATGCCGATCGGCTCTGGATAGTAGTTATAGGAATAAATTAGAATACGCATAATATATTTATTTTGAAGCAAATAGTCCTGCCGCTCCTCTACTCCATCGTCCACCCGGTGATTTGCAGAGGATGTGGTTGGGTGTCAGGGAGCATCGCAGGGGCGGCGCCCGGCCCTGCCGACGATCGCCAGAAGCCGCCCAGGGGAGGGCCCGCATCGCGCCCTTAGATAAGGTTTTTACGCATTACCAGGCAGTTGGAGCGATCGTCGGTACGGATATAGTGCAGCTCGTCGGTGAGCTTGTACATAAACACCAGTCCCCTTTCTCCTTCTCTATCCAACGGATCGCGCTGCTCTTGCAGGATCGAGCGCAGCTTTGATTCCAGGTTGAAGGGTTGACCTCTGTCCCAAATCCTAATTTCTAAGTAGTCTGCAAACACTTTTACGTCAATGTCGATCGGCGTCTCGGGGGGCAAGTTCTGGTGAGCATGGCGGACAGCATTTGTAAACCCTTCATTAACAATCAGGCTGCACTGCCACCACAAGTCCTGTGGTATCAGCGGCAGAACAATATTCTCCAACCATTCCGAAACTTGTGTCAGAGCGTTCAGGTCTGTTGTAACCTGAAGGTCAAACTCGGCAATTGGTTGCTCGTCTTTCATTTTTCTTCTCCCTGGTCGCCCCCCACCACCGCTGTAGCCAGCGCAGGTTGGAGAGGAAAAGGAGGGCAAGGTCTTGGCAACATATTAGTTTAGTCAAGCTTGAATTGAAGAAGCCCGTTTTGCCTCAAGGTGAGCATTCCTTTCGCACCATTTACTCGATCGCGAAAATGAGAGACTTCCGATACTGTAACCCGCTTCGGTAGGACGTTTAAATCGGAAAATTTCCCGACTCAGCAGCTTGCGATGAGTTATTTCAGCTTCGACCGTGTTAGCAGTCGGTACTTTTCTCAACACACCTGAGTTCTTGTCGTCCTCGAAAACCCTGCTGGAGTCATTCGAGTACGACCTCGAACTCGCCAATTGCTAATTAATGCTCCGATCGCAGAGCTGGTAAATAGATGCACATTTTCTGTGTGAATTTTAACACTTAATACTAACGTAAGTATCGCGATCGATCGCCTACTTGACTAAGTATCAAGTTCGAGTTCCGGCTGTCGAGAAATCAACAGCAACTAAAATTTCAGCAATCGGTTGTTGACCGCTCTACATAGCGCCACTATTTTTGTTAAACAGCACAGTTATGGTTTTAACAATTAGTTTCAGGTCATACATCAGGCTCCAGTCTTGTTGGTATTTTAAATCTAAACGGATGACATCTTCAAAATCGCGGACTTTAGAGCGACCGTTGACTTGCCATTCGCCTGTCATTCCAGGTTTGACATCAAAACGCTGCCACTGAGGGACTTCGTAGCGCTCAACTTCGTCTGGAGTAGGCGGTCTAGTGCCGACTAGACTCATTTCGCCTTTGAGCACGTTCCAAAACTGTGGCAGTTCGTCGAGACTCGTTTTCCGCAAGATGCGTCCGACTTTGGTAATCCGCGGGTCGTTGTCATTTTTGAAAAATGCGCCAGAAGCTTGGTTTTTAATTTCGGCTTTCATGGCTTCGGCATTAGTACACATCGATCGAAATTTCCAAATCCGAAATCTTCTGCCCATCCAGCCGCAGCGGGTTTGTGCAAACAATATCGGGCCCGGATCGTTAATCGTGATGGCTGCCGCTATGGGTACAAACAAAATTCCTGTAATTATCAAACCGACGATCGCCCCAACGACATCTATCACCCGTTTCACCAACGACTGCACCGAGGGATGCGTCATCGGTAGCTGATTGTCGGAGGGGTGTGTCTCTATGGGAGTTGACGTTGCAGAAGGCTGCTCGATTGTCAGCACTTGATCTAGGCTGGTGAGAGCAAATACTGCCATCACCTGTGGCTTGAGGCTTCGGAGCACCAAGTCGCTGCCGCGCTGTTTGGCAAATTTCAGATTGCTGACTAAAGCACCGATCCCGCTACTGTCAATGAATGTCGTCTGACTGAAGTCTAGGACAATTTTGCTGGGAACGGTGTTTTCAGAGAAAAGTTGCTGGCAGGTTGTCTTGAAGTTTACGGCTTCAAGTACGCTCAAGCGCACGGGTATGTGAACCGAGGGAATCTCGTCCAAGTATGTAACCCGAAAATCTGTCTCTGGGGTTTGGCTGACCATGAAGTCCTAGTTTCAAATTTCAAGCTGATGTCTTTAGCCTATTGTGTCCTAGCCGCTCCACGTTTACCAAATATTGTTCCGATCTAAAGCCCAGCTTTATACAAACTTTACAAAAACCCGTAAAAATGTGGCCGCCGAGCCTCGCCATATCACAGGTCAGGGTAGACTCAAGTCTACCGGTCATCAACCCGTCCAAGTTTTGGCGGAAAAATTTTGAACCCATCAGCTACCCAACTGTCCGGGCTGGAAGTATCTGTCAAATCTGAATCAAGATTTTTGTGGATTCAGAGCGATTAATTTTGTCGTTAAGAATTTTCGAGCCTGTCTTGCAGGGGGAAAGTTACCGCAGCGAACAGCTAAAAGTTAACGGTTAACTGTGTAACAGGAATGTCAACAGTTAACCGTTAACTTGAAAACTCCGCACCAGAAGTCAGAGGAGTAGGTCAAGAATTGTAGACGTTTTCTGACTGGGAGGTTTCGCGGCTGATGGGTTGGACTTTGGCTTTGGCTTTGGCTGCGTTGCGTTTCAGGGCCTGGAGACGAGCTTCGTATTTAGCCCGTTGAGTTTTTTTGGAGGTTTGCTCGATTAAGGTTTTTAAGGCACTACCGAGGCTTTTATAAGCGTTTGGCAGAGTGTAGCCGAAGCGAGTGGCGAGGGTGAGAGCTTTTTCGTCAGCGTCTACTGCTTCTTTTAAACTTTTGTCTCCGTTGTTTTTTTGGTAAAGTCTCCAGCCGGAGACGCCGCACAAAGATAGGGCCAGTACCAGCAGCAAGCCGTCTTGCACCCAAAGTTCGCCGACGGCGCCGCCTAAACCGATCGCCAGAGCCGCCATTTCCCAACCGTCTCTGGGGATGGTGTCGTTTTGGATGCGGGCGACTTCATGCCAAAATAGGAGGTTGCGCTGATCCATTGCTAGCTGTTCCCAGCGGATCAGGTCTATCTGTATTTCTACCTGGTCTTTGCCTATCTCTTCGCTACGGATTAGGGTGGGATTAACTTCTATTGTTTTTTCTACTGTTACCCAACTTTGGAGTTCTGGGGGCAGTATATTTTTCAAGCGCCGGATCTCACTCATCTCGGCTCTTGCTGTAGAGGTTGCATAGGATGTCATAGCTCCGGCCTATTGATTTTCCAAAGGTTAATATGTGTCTATTTCTGGAGTTTGACTTCTCCCCTGCCTAAACGCGAGGGGATTCTAAACGGATACTGCTACGTGGGCTGAAGCCACACTTCACACGCTTCAATATTTTCCGGTTAGCTGACCAGTGTCTCTGTTTCTGGGGGCGAGTCAAAGCGCCCCTACTCACCTCAGAACAGCTACTTTGCAGTGCTGCCATTGGGTCTACGTTCGAGTCGATCGTGGTTTCGCAATGCATCAACACTTTCGCCAGTTCGGTACGCTCCCCATCCTGCATTGCTTGGCTGTGCCATAGTCTTTCTCAGGCATAAATGCTGAGGGTGTCTTACTGCCCGGTATCTCACCGTTCTAGGATTGGTTCTACACGTAGTTGATACGCCTACTTCCCACAGATTAATTATATCTTATTGGCAGCCTTCAAACGGCTGCTGCGTTTCATACCCTGCGGAAAAGACCGGGGTTCTCACGCGAAGCGTTATAGCAAACCTTGAATCCAAATATAGCCTCGTGGCGGGGGTCGATCGACCTTTTGGCAATTTTACTAGATTTTAGTCGTTGTGGGCGATCGATTTCTTCCGACTATTTCATCAACGGTTGAATTTCCTGCCGCAATTTCGACCAAGCCGCCAAAACATCCGGCTTAGAAGTAATCCCTTTTTGCACCAAAACCACCCCGTCCAATACTTCAGCAATTCCGTAAGAACCGTTCCGCAGAGCTTCGTCTGTAAAACGCACTGCCCCCCGAACCCTACCTCGGTCAACCTCAGCTTTCAAATTATTTTGCTTCAACTGCCACAAATCTAACAGCGCATAATCAATATCAACAACTTCTCCCCCTTCATCTTTCATCTGCATCACCTCTAAACGAATCAGGTTCCGGCGGCCCGAAAGGTGAGAAACTATATAACCGCTAGTAGAAACACTAGCATCTTGGGGAATCAAACTCAAGACTTTTTTGACATTAGCTGCATGGCCCAGTTGAGCCGACAAAGATTGATAAACCCAAGGTTGGAAAGAATAAGGAGAAATAGAATACAAAGCTTTACTCGGATTAGAAGTGTAGGTAAGTACGATCGACAAAGCAATGCACCCAATCCAGAAGCGATGGAACCTTGGTTTAAATTTATCTTGATTTTGCGACCACCACAGGATTGTACCGTAAAACAACCCCGGAATTATCGCAAATGTGTAGCGGGTGTTGATAGAAGTAGCCGACTTATTAACAACTTGCAGCAACAGAACCAGTAAAGGAAAAATAGTCATTAACCAGGCACTAGGAGTAATCGCAGGCACAAATCCTAGCGGCAACCAATGACCTAAAACATATAAAATCCGCCTGCTTGCATCCTTAAAAAATACTTCAATAATTATCTGAGGTTGAGTGATAATTGCCCACAACAGTTCTAGTGTTGACGGATTCTCTGTTTTGACAAATTTACTAAAGTAACTTGCTATGTACAAGCGGGAATTGTCAACCGAAAACCTCGGCATAATTGTATTAGTTATAAACACCACATAGCTAAAACTGAGCGCGCACAAAGCTATACCCGCCCGGGGATAGCGACGGCTAACAATTAAATACGCTCCGATGCCAAACAAGCTAATTCCAGCATCTTCACGAGTTCCTAATGTTAAAACTGCGAACAGCCAAAACAGCGGCCAGCGCTGCTTTTCTAAAGCTAGGAGCAAACTAAACATAAATAGAGGAATCTGGCAGTGCTCGTAAAAATTTCCCAGCGTCGGGCCGATGACACCATTTGCTCCGTAATAGCTAGCAACTATCATTACTGACATCGGAACAGATAGATAGTGTCTTGCTAAGAAATACAGCACTATTCCGGCGGCAGCAATTAAAGCTACTTGTAGAACAATCAGGGTGACAGGAGATGGAAACAAAGCATAAATCGGCAGCCAAATCAGAAAATCGATGACAAAGTGTTGCCCTAAATGGATGTAAGATGGGTATGACAGTTGTCGGTCTATCAACGAGGCGCTAGATGCAGCGGAGGACATTGAACTTTGAAAAAGATTGCCGTGTACGCTGTTCCAAAATACTTGGTTAAATAGACCGTGATCGTAGGTAGATAAAAAGCTTTCGTAGCGGATGATGCTAAAAGTTAAAACTATTATAAAAAATATAGTTGCTAGGATTGTAGCTTGACGCAATCCTGTTTGACTGTTCCAGGAATCAATAGGTTTGAATTTCATGGTTTTTACTGAACCCGATATTTTTTCTCACGTTGACTGAAGTTGTGTTTGAATTCGGCAATAGAAATAAATTTACCTTGAGTTTGCAGAATTGTCAGGTATTTTTCGAGTTTGTCAACCATTTTGTTACCTGAGTCTTTTTTGACGTAACCGGGTAATTTAAACTGGGAAATATCTGTGAATTCCCACGGGTGAAAATAGATGTTGAGATACGAGTCTGTTTCTAGCGTTAGCTTGGTGGCCAATTGTATCATTGACAGAGGAAAGTTTTTAAAGCTCAACCAAAATAAGGGAAATCTGATCAGAGGAGTCACTGAAATGGGAAGGTTGAGCAGTTTATTCGTATAATATGCTGTTCTGGGTTTAGATAGATTATTGTATCTGCCTGGGATGTAGGTTGGATTCATTGACGAGTTGTATTCGTACCCTGCTTTCTCTATTTCTATATCGTCCACTGGCTGAAGTCTTGCCATTCTGAATCCGGTGACTTGAGTATTGGTTATTTGTTCTAGGGTTAGCTTAGATTTTTGCAAATCTTCGACGCAAAATCGAGAGTGGTAAAAGCCGTGGGAGGCGATTTCGTGTTTTTTTGAGAGTTCTTTAATTGTGTCTCGGTGGTGAAGTGCAAAGTTGGCTGTCACAAAAAATGTGGCTTTAATCTCTAATCTGTCGAGAAGTGCTATAATATTTGACAATCCTCGGCTAGATATTTCAAATTTAATTTCCTCTTCCAGGTGTTGACCGTATTCTTCGGGGATGTCAAATTCTTCTATATCAAAACTCAACAATATTGATTTATTCATAGTAGCCTGCGCGGTCGTTGCATCTAATCTTAAATAAGCAGCTCAGCATTTTTAGGGAATCTTTCAGTATATTGACTTGAGAAAGTTTGTAGAGGTGTTCTTGTGAAACTCTGGCGGGTATCTCACCAATTGTATATCCTTTCTTTTTGGCTAAGAAAAGCAGTTCTGCATCAAACGAAAACCCAGTAAGTGTTTGTCTTTTAAATATTTCTTGGGCTGGTATTTTCTTGAAGCCTTTGAGTCCTGCTTGCATATCTTTATATTTTAAATTGAGGATGACTCTGGAAATAAAGTTAAATATTTTGCCTGCTATTTTTCTGAGTAAGGTAAGATTTCGGAAGTTTTCTCGATCGAGATTTCGGCAACCAATTACGACATCAAATTTTTCTAATTTTTCTACTAAGGGTTCGAGATGTTCGAGGGAGTATGCTAAGTCGCCATCCATGAAGCAAATGCAGTCAGCGTCTGCATCTTCGCATCCTTTTTTGACGGCATACCCTTTGCCTTGACGGTTGCTGTAAGAAATTAGTTTGATGTGATGTGTGGGGAAAGTTTGGAGTTTATTTTCTGTAATTTGCAGTGTATTGTCGGTCGAGCCGTCATTAACAATGATAAAATTGTAAGCGTGATTTTTTTGAGAAAATTCTAAAATTCTGTCAAAGGTTTGCTCTATGCAATTTGTTTCGTTGTAAACAGGCAGAATTACTGCGATTTTCATCATGGTTGTTCGATCGCGCTTTCGCAGAAATATGCTACCACCTCGGGCGGGAAATCACAAGCCAAGAAAATCACCGGGAAAATATTGTGGCAACAAATAAACATTGTCAAGTTTGAAGGGGGGCTGCGGGAAAAGTGCGATCGCCATAAATTGTATCATGTTAGACTTGACCTAGCTCATCTTTGCGGAAGATACGGGCGATCGACAATCCAGACACTCCCAACACCTGAACTCGAAAAACCGTCATACTGCTACCTGAACCACATACCTCATCAAGTCGTAATTGTCAATGCTAAATTATTTAGTCAACAAATGGCCGGAGTATTTTAAACCCGGTATGACGCCCCGAAAAAAACGTATTATTAGATTTTTACTAGCATTCCTCCTAACTTTCATCACCTATCAAACAATCCTAGAAATTATCACAGTAGAAATTCCGATTTTCGGCTTTCACGATATAGTTGACCTTCAGAATCCCCAGGAAATACCGCCGCAGCGGCGAGACTTTCCCGGCGACTACAGCCAGCAAAACTTGGAACCTTTTTTAGATGACTTAGTTAGGCAGAACTATTGGTTTTTGTCAACCCAAGAACTTTACGAGTATTTCATCGCCAATCCCAAAAAGCCCCTACCGAGTGAATATCGCGATCGCAAAAAAGTTATGATTTCCTTTGACGATGGAAACAAAAGCATTTATACGCACTTACTGCCGATTTTAGAAAGACTCGAAAATAAATACGGCAAAAAAACCAAAGTAGTTGTATTTGTCAACTCCGGCTTCTTAGGTCGTCAAGACTCACTCATAAAAAAGGTAACTTGTCAAGACTTAAGAGACGGAATGCAAAAAGGTTTTTATGATATTCAATCCCACGGACTGAACCACGAAAATCTCACCAAAATTTCTATGACAGCATTAGACAGAGAACTATCTCAAGACCAAATTATACTCAGAAAATGCACCAAAGACATAGATCCAAATCAAATCGTGGCTTCTCACATAGCCTACCCCTTTGGCGCCGTCAACAAAGAAGTTGACAAATACCTCGTCAAATACTTCTCATCAGGATACTTGTACGACAGTCTCAAATTAAAATTGCGGTTTTTTCCACCCAATAAATACCGGATTTCGAGATTAACAGTCAACAAAAAACACTCCGCAGAAAGACTCAGCAGCCTAGCATCAGGAAGCTGGCTACACAAACTAATTGGCAAAAAATAAGCTATAGCCTTTCTCAGAAAGATGAGGTACGTAGTTGGGCTGAAGCCCTCTTAATTTAAAAGTTATAGAAGCTGTCAGTTATACCTCATCTCTTTGAGAAAGGCTATATACAGCTTTTATAGTTATTCAATGAAGAATTGGTAAGTGCATTGGAACACACAACATCAGAGTCACAAAATAGCATCAAAAACCAAAAACCCTTAGCAATTGCTGCCCTTTCCCAACGCGCCGACGCCCTGGATGCCCTGCGCGGAATAGCAGTATTAGCAATGGTTTTATCAGGTACAATAGCCCGCAAAACCTTACCAGCGTGGATGTATCACGCCCAATTACCACCACCAGACCATATTTTCAATAACCAACTGCCAGGATTAACCTGGGTTGACTTAGTTTTCCCCTTCTTTTTGTTTGCAATGGGCGCCGCCATACCCCTAGCTTTGTCGCGTCGCATCGCCAAAGGAGGGGATTTAAAAAAAGTAATATTCTCTATTTTGCAAAGAGGCTTTTTATTAGCATCATTTGCCATATTTCTCCAGCATATTCGCCCCGGCACAATTAATCCTAACGAACCCAGTCTTCAAAAGTGGTGGTTGGCTTTGGGCGGTTTTTTTCTATTATTTTTAATGTACGTTCGCTGGCCCCAAAAATGGTCAACTCGGCTGTGGCGAGGGATGACAATTGCTGGTTGGAGTGCCGGGATTACCTTCATCTCTCATATCAAATATCCCGATGGTAGGGGGATTTCTTTTGAACGCAATGATATTATCTTGATGGTACTGGCAAATGTGGCGGTTTTCGGATCGATAATTTGGCTGTTTACTCGTTCAAATGTGTGGTTGCGAGTCGGATTTTTGGGCTTGCTATTGGCGGCGCGCCTGTCTTCTCATGATGCTGGTTGGATTAAGTCTGTTTGGCTGTACTCTCCTGCACCTTGGCTGTTTCAATTTGATTATTTAAAGTATTTGTTTGTAGTGATTCCCGGTACAATTGTTGGAGATTTACTTGCAAGGTGGATAGAGTATCGTTCGCCGGAAGAGGCGAGTTATGCTAGCTGGAAGAGTTGGCGCTATTTTAGCATTATGATTTTGATGTTTGCTATCAATTTAGTTTTGTTAGTTGGACTGCAAGCTAGATTGGTGTGGCAGGCGACTTTAGTGACGGTGGTACTGTGTTTGTGCGGTTTTCTTTTGTTAAAAAACCCTCGGAATGTCACAGAAAATGTCTTGAACCGCCTTTACAAATGGGGGTTTTATTGGCTGGTTCTGGGTTTGCTGTTTGAGCCTTATGAGGGTGGAATTAAGAAAGATTCGGCGACGATGAGTTACTTTTTTGTAACTACTGGAATGGCAATTTTTTTGTTAATAGGATTGACGATAATTATCGATGTTTTTCAGAAGAGATGGTTTTTGCAGTTGTTTATTGATAACGGGGTGAATCCGATGATTGGCTATGCGGGATTTGCCAATATTATCTGGCCAATTCTGGTGTTAAATGAATGGGAACCGGTGATTATTGAGATGACTTCCACCGATCCGTTTATGGGTTTTTTGAGGGGTTTTGGATATACGGCAATTTTGGCGTTAATTGTGGTGGTGTTTACGAGGTTGAAACTATTTTTGAGGACGTGAGTTAATTAAAGGGCGAGTTTATCTTCAGCTATTGTAGCGGAATGATTTAACCGCAGAGAACACAGAGGACGCAGAGGGAGAGAATGGATCGTGACTTACGCACGGGGTTCATAAACCTGGTTTTTGGTCTCCCATGCGTAACTTCTAGGAAAGTGACTTTAAAATGCCACTTTCTAATTGATAAATCGCTGCCATAATTCCAGTTTCAGGATTGGTTAACAGGGATTTTTTGACATCTTTCAAGTAACTTACAAGGTGTTCGCGCAAAATTGGTCTTTCTATTGTGACTGTATGATTGTAATCCCACAAATCCCACATGATAATCCCGACACCGACAATCGGGTCGATTAAACCTACTCCTAGCTGACTTGCAACTGTACCGCCTGTTTTTGTTGCTATTTTGGCGGCGGCTTTGCTGGCAACTTTTGCTGTAACTTTGCTGCCGACTTTGGTTGCTACTCCCAATATTAATGGTTTAGCAATTAAGTAACCGCTGCCGCCAACTAATACTTTTAATGATAAATTTGAGACGTTTCCTTTGTCGCTAATTGTGGTGGCAATGTCGTTCAGATATTTGTCCCACTGTACTTGTGGGATGTTATAGTTGTTTTGAACTACTTTGACATTTTTGCTGACTTCGGCTATGTACAAGTTAGCAGTATCTTGAGTGATTAATTGAAATTTCAATTGAGCATTTTTGGGAACCAGCACGCGGTTAGCAAATTCTCTTTGGAAGTCTTCTGTTAATTTTTCGGAAACAGCGCGAGATGCTGCTGTCATGTCAAATCGGTTGAGTACGGCGGATTTGACGAAGTTGAAAGGTACTGTAAACTCCATCTTTTTTTGGTTGAAGTAATCGAAGTACCAATCGAGGAAGCTGTTGTCTACTCGTGCTATTACTTCGGTTTCCCATTTGTCCAATTCTTTTGATGCGAAAGTCTCGGCTGTTGTATTGGCTTTTTGAATGGCGTTTTTAATGTCTTGGTTGACTTTGCTGAAGTCGTGGGGCGGGGAGACTACAACGGTTGTGGTTGCGGTATTTGTTAGCGACTGGGATATGAGAAAGTTGCCTAGTAGGGGAATGATGACTACTAGAATTACAACTGTCCAAATCATCGGTGTGACGGTTTTGATAAACTGGGTGATGACTTTGAGGCGCTGTGTTTTCTGTGAATAGGTAATTTTTTCCTTGTCCTGATTCATGGCGGTTGCTCAATTGATGAGAGGCTAGTTTTGATTATAGACGGCGCTTCCTGAATTGTGTTACGTCGGTGTGGGCTGGGATTCTGCAAAGGTTGGGGGAAAGGGCGATCGCCCCACTCTCTTATTATAGCAAGCAGTTTTTCTAAGCGGAATCAAATACCAAGTCCTGTCTTATTGTTAATTTTATTTTGTCAAAACAGGTTGTTAAGTCTCTTTTTTGAAGTGTCTGGTTCTGTAATTTCATGTTATACTACAAAATTGACGTGCAATATAATCCTCAAAATTAAACAGAGAATTCCTATGAAACCAACTGTTCAAGAAATTTACTGCGATGAATCTGGTTTTAGTGGTAACAATCTTCTTGACCAAGAGTCAAGTTTCTTCGCTTATGCAAGTGTAGCAATTGACCATGAAGAAGCTACCGAATATGTAGATAATATAATCAAAAAATATAAGATACAAGGTGGTGAATTAAAAGGTCGAAACCTTCTTAAATCTCCAAATGGTAAAAAGGTAATAGCTGAGGTATTAAAAGATTTTAATAATCGCATAAAAGTAGCTGTTTATCATAAAAAATTTAACTTATCTTGCAAATTTTATGAATATATATTTGAGCCAGCTTTAGCACAAAAAAATTCTCTATTTTATCAGATAAAATTTCACAGATTTATCAGCAACCTTTTATATGTATACTTTGTATCTCAGAGCGCGGATGCTGAAAAAATATTTAGCGATTTTCAGAAGCTTATGAGAGATTTGGAGGACACAGAACTTAACTATCTTTTTGATTCTTTAAAAACACCTGATATTTTACCATTCGACGACATAAAGACTTTCTGTATTCATCATAGAGATACTATTAATCAAGAATTAAACTCTTTACGAGGAACTCATACAGGTAAGTGGATTTTAGAGCTTTCGAGCTCGGCTTTGTTTTCTATTCTGTGTGACTGGGGAAAAGAGTTTAACCAACTTAAAGTTTTTTGTGATGTTAGTAAACCACTCAAAGGAGACAAAGAAGTGTTCGATGGTTGGATTGGGAGAGAGGATAAGATTTATATTGACTTTTTTCAAGGAGTAGAAGAACCCATTACATTTAATCTATCCCAAGAAGTTCAATTTGTGGAATCTCATAAATTTCCTGGCATACAAATAGCTGATGTTGCTGCGGCTGCTTGTGCCTGTGCTTTTAGAGAAGGTAACAACGAAAAAACAGAGAGCTGGATAGAGCATATACCTGGTATTATGGGTGGCCACTCAGTGATTCCTGATTTGAGTTACATCGACCCAAATACATTGGATGCCACCAGAAATTTGATATTGTTAAGATATTTGGCGGAGAAAAGTATCAACAAACAGCCATTGCTTGATGGAATAGAAGAGTTTTTATCGGCGGTTACTCATGATTTAAGTCTCAATCCGAGCAATCGGATAGCTACTATTGCCGAGAATTGTCGAAGCGACGCACCCTACTTTAACTTTTAGCAGGTAAAGGAATCTCATCGCCACACTCATAAGCAGTCTCTATCCACAATTCCCTAGCTTCCTCAATGTTCTCCATCGCTTCCGACAAAGTTTCACCCTGAGACATACAGCCCGGAAGGTCTTTTATTATCGCTGTATAACCTTCAGATTCTGGGTAAAAACTGATAGGATATTTCAGACCCAAGTAATAATCTAGAGATTTAAAATTGACTTTCATCATCAATAACTTAAGCCACTTGCTCAATATTTAGTCGCCCTTCAACCCGCTCATATTCATCTTCAAGCAGCCAAAGTCTTGCTTCCTCATAGCTAGAACAAGCAAAAACAATCTTATAGTCTTCAGTCGGGTCGAAAATGCAAAAATTATTTTTATCATCACCGAGCAACATCAAAACATAAGGAGGAACAGAGGTAGGATCAACCCATATTTCTGTAAACTGCCAGTTATTTGCTAGGTTGGGTACGGGGGATGACATGATATTTATCTCCTATCACTTTAATTTCACCGTAATGTAAAGGAATTTTGCTGCCATCACTCTCAATTCTATAACCGATTGGGCTGGCAAAGTAGAGTCCATATCGTTCGTGATTGCGAATAATGCCTGTGAATTCCCCATTTTCTATTATGGCTTGTGCCACCCTAATCATTGTAGCTTCATTGTTAAATACATGAGCAGCTCCCCCTCGCTGCAATAACCTTTGCATTTGTAGTGTATCTGGGAGATGCTTGGCAATGTGTCTATTGTCTATAGTTAGTTCGCGGTTAATACCACTCATTTAATCTGAAAATTTCAGTAATTTTTTAATAAAAACCCGGTTTCTCCAAGAAACCGGGTTTTTAATTCAAGGCTAAAAGTAATTAAACCTTAGCTTCTTTCTTTACCAAATCACCCCAGCCTAAATCCTTCAAGGAATTATTCCGGCGCAGGGGACGAGTCACCAATTCCAAAATATCCCGCGCGTTTCCAAAGCCGTGAATCTGAGCGAAAGTAAACTCAACTGACCATTTAGTATTAATCCCGCGCGCTTCCAATGGATTAGCGTGAGCCATACCAGTAATTACCAAGTCAATATTCTGCTCGTAAATCCGCTGCAACTGATTGTAATTGTCTGGTTTTTCGACAATCCGAGGTGTAGGAACTCCCATCTCGTGACAAGTTTTTTCTAACAGCGCTAACTCGGCTGCTTGATAGCGCTTGTCCATGTAAGGAATGCCGATTTCCGGGCAAGTCATGCCACAGCGGATCAAGAAACGCGCTAAAGAAATTTCTAACAAGTTGTCTCCCATAAAGAAGACTGATTTGCCGCGAATTATTTGCAGGTAATCTTCTAAACCAGCCCAGATTTGGGCTTCTCTTTCGTCTAAACCTTTGGGTTCGATGCCCAAAACTGAGCAAATCTTCTCAATCCAAGCGCGAGTGCCGTCTGGCCCGATCGGGAATGGAGCACCAATTAGCTTACACTTACGGCGGCGCATCAACGTAGAAGCCGTGCGTGACAAGAACGGATTCATGCCAGATACATAATAGCCTTCTTCCAAGACAGGCAATTCTGTGTAGCGTTTGGAAGGCAGCCAGCCGGAAACTTTGATTCCTTGCTTCTTCAATTCTAAGGTTAGCTGTGTGACAACTGGGTCGGGCAAGGAACCGAAAAGTACCAGGGGTGTGTGCTTGACATATTCGGATTCTTCTGCTGCTACTTCTTCTTTTTTCTTGCCGAAGTTCAGCAGTTGAGAGATGGCGTTTCTTTCCTGTTTCTGAGCTTCTACAACAGGAGCTTTGTCAGGACATTTGGCGGCCATTGCTGCTAAAACGGTATCTTCGCCTTGGGTGAAAGCGTAGTCTAGGCCGTTAGCGCGGGCTGTGACGATGGGGATGCCGATTTCGGCTTCGAGCTTGGGTGCTAGGCCTTCCAAGTCCATTTTGATGATTTCGGTGGTGCAGGTGCCGATCCAGACGATTACGCTGGGATTGCGATCGCGCTTAATCTGCAAGCACAGCCGCTTCAACTCATCAAAATCGTTTAATTGAGCGGAAATATCGCCTTCTTCCAACTCAGCCATTGCATAGCGCGGTTCGGCAAAAATCATCACGCCCATGGCGTTTTGCAAGAAGTAGCCGCAAGTTTTGGTACCGATGACTAGGAAAAAGCTATCTTCAATTTTTTGATAAAGCCAAGCTACGCAGCTAATCGGACAAAATGTGTGATAATTACCAGTTTCGCATTCAAAGTTTAAAGCTTCTGGTTCGGTAGTCGTAATTGCAGTCATATTTCAAATGTTCTCCATTTAAATTGTTTTTCGTCTTGAACTTTCCCAGGCTAGGCTAGCGAGGAAATAGCTGTATTTGGCGATCGCGCGATCGCAGAACAATAATAGAAATACCTGGTTTTGGCGTAATTCCTTTGAAAAATAGATGCAGCAAACTGAATATTTTCGCAGCAGCAGCATCTAAAATTCAAGCTCTAAAATTCTACGCGAGGGCTTATAATCCCTCACAACAGGGATTTAGTGTTTTTTAACTCGCTAAGCTAAAAACCATTTTGGTGGTTGTGAGTTTGAGTTAATTAAAATTTAACAACTCGCAACTCACAACTCACAAATAGGCGGGAAAATTCCAGACTGGGATAGACGCTGGCGATCGCAACAACCTTACTTAAAATCCGACAAAAAGCCCGAAATCTCTTCATCCTCATCATCAGAATCCAAATCGCCGAGACCTAGAGCATCTAAATCATCTTCATCAGGATCTCCGGTAGTTGCTTCCCCCAAATCGTCAAGTCCGAGATCGTCGAGGTCATCGTCATCAGATACAGAGAAATCGTCAAGACCGTCTTCGTCCAAGTCGCCCAGATCCATATCTAGGTCATCTGAGGTCGTTTCCCCAAACGGATCGGGTATTGCTTCAGCGACAAACTCTGCATCTTCTTCCCCAAACGGATCGGATATTCCCGCTTCGAGATCCCCAGAGGTCAAAGTCCCAAATTCTGAGGCTTCTTCTTCCTCATCGTCGAGGTCGAGACCGCCCAAAGCCGAGGCTTCATCTTCCTCGTCATCGAGGTCGAGACCGCCCAAAGCCGAGGCTTCATCTTCCTCGTCATCAAGGTCGAGACCGCCCAAAGCCGAGGCTTCATCTTCCTCGTCATCAAGGTCGAGACCGCCCAAAGCCGAGGCTTCATCTTCCTCATCATCAAGGTCGAGACCGCCCAAAGCTGACGCTTCATCTTCCTCGTCGTCGCCCATATCGAAGTCTGATATGGCGTCTTCCTCATCCTCGCCCATATCGAAGCCAGATATGCCGTCTTCCTCATCCTCGCTCATATCAAAGTCTGATATGGAGTCTTCCTCATCGTCCCCGAGAGCGAGACCGTCCAAAGCCGAGGCTTCTTCTTCCTCATCCTCGTCCATGTCGAAGTCGGAGACAGATTCTTCCTCATCCTCGTCCATGCCGAAGTCGGAGATAGATTCTGCCTCGTCCTCGTCCATGTCGAAGTCGGAGACTGCTTCTGCCTCGTCCTCGTCCATGTCGAAGTCGGAGACTGCTTCTTCCTCATCCGGTCTCAGTGCGTTAGCAGCAGCAGCCAGACCTGCGACTCCGGCGACTCCGGCGACTACTCCGGCTGCTGTTAAGGCCGCACCGCCTAATTTATTAGATTTGGCCGTTTCGGGTGCAGCAGTTGCAGCAGTTGCCGTTTCGGGTGCGGCTGCGGGTGCAGCAGTTGCCGTTTCGGGTGCGGCTGCGGGTGCAGCAGTTGCAGTTGGAGCGGCTGCGGGTGCAGCAGTTGCAGTTGGAGCGGCTGCGGGTGCAGCAGTTGCAGTTGGAGCGGCTGCGGGTGCAGCAGTTGCAGTTGGAGGTTGACCGGCCATTTGTGGCACGGTACTTGAAGGCATACCCAGTGCTATGTCCGGGTCAAAATTTAGACCCAAGACTTCGATCAGGCTGTCTGCATCCGGCTTGAGTTTTGAGAAGGGCAGCATTAATTGCTGGAGTTCCGGCTCCAGGGCAGCCGCAATTCCCAGGATGAGGTAAGAAACAGGCCTTTTCCCGCCGTCGGGTGTGGCGACCGTGTTGTCAGCCGTCATGTGCAGGAGCAGCCAAGTCCGATTTGCCTGGTAGTAGTCCAACCACTTCTGTTTGAGAGCAACTGAAAAAGTATCAAAAAAAGCCATAACCTCTTTATCCTCATCCTGATCGCTAGACCTATTAAACCATCATCAGGTCTAGCTCATCTTCCTCCTTCTTGACCACTGGTTGCACAGGATTTAGATAAAAATCTGACAACAAGGAGAATAATTCGCGATCGGGCGTGTCGTTGGGCACTACTCCTTCTGGCATTGCCAAAATCTGGTCGGCGATGTTGAGGTAGTAATCGCAGACGTAGTTCAGGGATGGGTCAGACTCGGCCATCTCAAACAATGTTTTGCCTTTGACGCGAGAAACGCGGATGTCTTCAATTAGCGGCAGCACTTCCAGCACTGGCATCGGTACGGTGTCGATGTACTTGTCGATCAAATCGCGCTTGGAGGTGCGGTTGCCAATTAAACCGGCGAGGCGCAACGGGTGAGTGCGGGCTTTTTCGCGGACTGAGGCGGCGATGCGGTTGGCTGCGAATAATGCGTCGAATCCGTTGTCGGTGACAATCATGCAGTAGTCGGCGTAGTTCAATGGGGCTGCAAAACCGCCGCACACTACGTCGCCGAGTACGTCGAACAGGATGACATCGTATTCCTCGAAGGCATTTAGTTCTTTGAGCAGTTTAACGGTCTCTCCGACTACGTAGCCACCGCAACCAGCTCCTGCGGGCGGGCCGCCTGCTTCTACGCAGTCAACGCCGCCGTAGCCTTTGTAGATGACATCTTCGGGCCAAACGTCTTCGTAGTGATAGTCCTTTTCTTGAAGGGTGTCAATAATTGTGGGGATTAAAAAGCCTGTCAGGGTAAATGTGCTGTCGTGCTTTGGATCGCAACCGATTTGCAAAACTTTTTTGCCGCGTTTGGCTAGGGCAACGGAGATGTTGCAGCTTGTTGTCGATTTGCCAATTCCACCTTTTCCGTAAACTGCGAGTTTCACTCTTTGTTCTCCTATAGGTTTCTATCAAAACATCGGGCTGGGGTTTCACGCTTTGATGTTGCGATCGCCCAAATGCAATAGCCTTTACTCCAATGCCCTTACTGCAATGCCATTTTTGTCAATTTGGGAGTCGGCGGTGCGTTACCTCGTTGAAAGCATTATTAGCTAACTTGCGAGGAAAAGAAAGGGGGCATCTAAATAAAAATGCTAGTAAATTGGTTTATTTTGCATCTTTGGGCATCTTAGCTGTTTTTGGGATTTACAAATCTATTTTTAGAATTATTTTACATTTTTACTAAATTTTAGAATACTTTCTTAATATAAAGAGGTACAAAAACAAAACAAAATTTAACTTCTCAAACAATCTCGGCTTTTGGCTCTGAGGCTAGGATGCAGGCAGTGGATGGCTTGTGCGGGTAACTGGAACGGGCACTAAGGCGCTGTTGGATCGGCAAAACCGGAGAGTGAGTTCGATTAATTCGGCCTGGGGGTGGCAAACTTAGACGATTTTAGGTTTTGGATTTGGGATTTTAGATTGGGAGATATTGATTTTGCCCGGGTTTCTGGTGTTATGTAAAAAATTGTGAATTTTTTGGAATTGAACCGCGATCGGCGAGAGCGAGAATCTCCGAGTGTCCGATGGGGATCGCGGGGCAGATTTGGAGAATATTTATTATTTTTTAATGATTAATGAATAAACTGTTTTGCATTTAAATTGAATGTTCGGAACGATGCTCAGAGCAACGTCCCACGTATCCGTTCAATAAATCGGGGTAGACTACCGTGTTAGGAACGATTTTACGATGTTTGAGGCTCGTCAGTGAGTGATTTCCCCCGATTTATTGAGCGCATACCATTCCACAATATTTTTATTGATTTTTGACGCACAATTTAAATATAAAACAGCTTAATGACTAATGACTAATGACTGATGACTGATGACTGATGACTAATGACTGATGACTAATGACTGATGACTGATGACTGATGACTAATGACTGATGACTGATGACTGATGACTAATGACTAATGACTGATGACTAATGACTGATGACTGATGACTGATGACTAATGACTTCTGACGATCGGAATTTCGATCGCAAATTCAGTACCCAGCCCAACTTCCGAAACGCAGTTTAGTCGTCCCCCGTGCTTTTCCACAACTAAATGGTAAGAAATCGACAGTCCCAAGCCCGTCCCCTTCCCGACTGGTTTCGTTGTAAAAAACGGGTCAAATAATTGGCGGCGAATGTCATCCGGTATTCCCCCGCCGTTGTCGGAAATGCGGATCGCCACAAAACCGCCAGCAACAACTTCAGTGCGAATTGTAATAGCGGGAAGAGTCGGAAAACTAGCAATTGACGGCAGTGAATTTTTCCCATTTCCCTTTCCCCATTGGCCCTTCTGGATTGCTTCATCCAAAGCATCAATACCATTGCCGAGAATATTCATAAACACTTGATTGAGCTGACCGGGACAGCACTCGATGCGTGGCAAATCGCCGTATTCCTTAATAATTTGAATACCTGGATGTCCGCCTTGAGCTTTGAGCCGATGCTGCAAAATCAACAAAGTGCTTTCGAGTCCTTCGTGAATGTCAACGAGTTTGATATTGGATTGATCCGATCGCGAAAAATTTCGCATTGACAGGACTATTTGGCGGATGCGATCGGTGCCAACTTGCATCGAAGACACGATCTTAGATAAGTCTTCCACCAAAAAATCGATTTCCATATCTGCTGCTGCTTCCCGAATTTCCGAGACTGGTTCGGGATAGTGCTGCTGGTAAAGTTCCAACAGTTGAGTCAATTCTTTAATGTAATGACTGGTGTGGGAAAGATTGCCGTAGATAAAATTAACCGGATTGTTAATTTCGTGTGCAATGCCGGCAATCATTTGTCCCAAAGAAGACATTTTTTCGGTGTGGACTAATTGAGTTTGAGTTTGCTGCAACTTCCGCACTGTTTCCTCCAATTGCTCCGCTTGATTTTTTAAGCAGGTTTGCTTTTTCCGCAGCACTTCTTCTACTCGCTGGCGCTTGATAATATCCCGTCTCAATAATTCATTTGATTCTAAAAGTTGGGCGGTGCGTTCTTCTACTTGTTTTTTTAAGTCGTCGTGAGCTTGGTGCAGGGCTTCTTGGGCCCGCTGCCGCTCTAAAATTTCTTGCTGTAAAAGTTCGTTGGTTTTGTGCAATTGGGCGGCTCTGTCGTCTACGGCTTGCTGCAAAAGCTCGATCGTCCCGTACATTTCAGATTGGTTAAAAACTTGCGGCAAACTTGTCATGGAGATAACGCCCAAAAGCTCTCCCTGACTGCCAGTTACTACCAAACGGCGCACGGAGTGCCGCTGCATTTCCTGGTGGGCGCAAAAGAGGGAATCGCCGGGAGATATGCAAAATAAAGGCCAACTCATGGCATCAGCCGCTGAGATTTCCGAGAGGTTTAATTCGAGGGCGTGAAACTGCACGATGTCGCGCTCGGTGACAATGCCGATCGGGATTTGATACTTTTCTATTGGTACGATCCGCTGTGGATGCTGAATTTGGTCTTCGACAATGACGACGCAACGGGATCGATTTTTGACCATGAGCTGGGCTAATTCGAGGGCTGAGGCAGTCTTTGGGGCACAAATGACTTCTTTTGTCATGACATCTCCCGCACAGCGCAAATTTGCTAGCAAGTTCACTGGTTGTAGGGCTTCGTGAATGGCTTCGCGGGTGATGATTCCGAGAAGTCGCGATTCCTCATCGATTACGGGTAAGTGCCGGATCGAGTGCTGGCGCAAGGTGAACATTGCTGTGAAGATATCTTGAGACTCGGATTGTTTGAGGGTAATGGGCGATCGAGTCATTACGTCAGCAATTGTCAGTCCGATCGCACAAGCTTCGATGGTAGTTAGCTTGACGATATCCCGTTCTGTGAAAATGCCGATCGGGCGATCGTCCTCCACGACTATGACACAACTGCGCTTGGCCGTGTTCTTAAGACTCTTTTGTTTTTCGCTACAAAGCTGACAGGAGACGCGCATCGGGTTCATGAGAGCCAATACTTCGGCGATCGGCGTTTCTGGAGCCACTGTGAGGGGATGGCGGTCGATCGATCGATCTAAAGGTGACGAGTAAATCGGCAGGCTGTTGGCTTCTACAGGGGGTTCTGACGGTTTAATTGCTAGCTGCGGGGCTGAATCTAGGAAATGCTGTAATTGTTCTTCTTGTAGCATGGTTGATTATTAATTTTACTTAATGAATTGTTACAATTTTGCAGACATGGGTTGGCAGACTTAGCATTAGTTAAGGGGTGTCCCCCGAGAAACGGATACAAGCCCCTGAGACTCGCCTTGTGGAGAGTCCCAAATTTTAGACTCTTGTTCAAACTCCCAGATTGAATGCTGCAAGTAAATCTAAAATCTAAAATCTAAAATCGACTCACAGATGCTCGATCGCCTGAAATCTCACTGCTAAAAAACCCCTTATTTTATTTTTAATTCTTAATTCCTATGTCGTGGACGCCCTTAAATCATCGAATTCATCACTTGCCGCTCATCCTTGCGGGCCCGATTTTGCGCCGCACCCAAAGTGGGGCCGTGACAGTTTGGCTGGCTCTGAAAGCACCCCGCCAAGTCGAACTCAAGGTTTTTTCGACCCAGGGCGGCACCGGAGAAATTGTCGGTATGCCCTTGCTGGAAGGTGCGAACTTTACCGTGCAGCTCGGCAAATACCTGCACGTAGTTGCGGTGACTGCTAAACCGATCGACAGCAATCTCTTGACATCCGGGCAAATTTATGCTTATGACATTGAGTTTGCGGGGGGTGGCGAGTCGCCGTCGGTGGGAGTCCCAGAAAATGAGAAAGAAAATCTCCTTTCTTGTCTGTGGCCGACTGCTGCTGATTTGTCAGTTTTGGGGCCGCAGACGATCGGTTATTTCGCTCACGGGTTGCCTACTTTTGCCCTGCCACCGCAGGATTTAAACTATTTGCGTATAGCGCACGGCTCTTGTCGCAAGCCCCACGGAGACGGCAGAGATGCGCTGCCAATCTTGGATAATTCGATCGAACAGTTTGCAGGAATGGCAAATTTCCGCCCCCACCAACTGTTTTTAACGGGCGACCAAATTTACGGCGACGACGTTGCCGATGCGATGCTGTGGGCCTTGACTGATGCTGGCGATACACTGTTGGGCTGGGAAGAGAATCTGCCCCTGATGGATGATGCCCAAATAAAAAAGAATTTGTGTACCAGTATACCTAAGAAGTCGCCAAATAAAAATGTAATTCGCGCTGAAAGGGAAATTTTTAGAGAGACGCCAATTCAGAAAGCGTCTGATGCTGAGTCTGAATACAAAAAACCAATTGAGTTGCAGCCGGGGACTCGCAGCGATATTGCTAGAGATTTTGGCGGCTTTACGGCGATGTTGGTGAATAAACCGGATAAGGCTAAAAGTCACTTGTTTGGTTTGGGCGAATATTGCGCGATGTATTTGTTAGTTTGGTCTCCTGTGCTTTGGTGCGATAGTTTTCCCAAGGGTAAGGATATTTGTCCAGATTCTAAGGAGGCAAAAGTTTGGGATAGAGAAGTTGTTGAACTTGACGGTTTTTGTCGCAATTTGTGGAGGGTGAGGCGGGCGCTGGCAAATATTCCGACTTATATGATTTGCGATGACCATGATGTTAGCGATGATTGCTTTTTGAATCGAGAGTGGTGTTACCGGGTGCTGGGTAAGCCGCTGGGCCGCCGCGTGGTGCAAAATGCTTTGCTGGCTTATGCTGTGTTTCAGGCTTGGGGAAATACGCCCGCACAGTTCGAGGATGGAAGAGTAGGAGATAAGTTATTAAGGGCTACTGAAAAGTGGTCGAATTCTGCGGGGACTGATGTTGCTGTTTGGGAGGAGGCGGCTTCGTATTTGGGGATTCCGGCGGTTGATATTGACACAGGTTTGCCGAAATTTAAGTTGGATGATGATGTTTTGATTTTGGATCGGGATGGCGGGGGTGTGAGTGAGGTTTTGAGTTGGCATTTTACGGTGAGAAGTTTTAAGCATGAGGTGATTGTGCTGGATACGCGGACTTGGCGGGGCTATCCGACAGAAAGCGCGATCGATCCGCCAATGCTTTTGACTCACAAGGGTTTTGAGGAGCAAATTCAGCAGCCTTTGCGGGAGACTGAGTTGCTGAATAAATCTGGGGAATTTGCGATCGAGGCGACGCTGGTTGTGGTGCCGACTAATTTGGTGGGTTTGTGGATTATTGATGCGGTGCAAAGGCGGGATGTGGAACAGGGGAAGGTTTTTAATACTGATGCGGGGGATGCTTGGAATTTTCATGAGTTGGCTTTTGTGAAGCTGTTGTCGGAGTTTTTTAAGCAGCGCGATCGGGTGATTGTTTTGACGGGGGATATTCACTATGCTGCTGCTGTGCGGCTGAGTTATTGGTCTGATTGTCATTTTGGCGATTCTCGCCCTGAGATTGAGCATTTGTCGTCTGTATCTCAGGTGAATGGAGAGTTGAAAATTGCTAGTCAAAGATTGTCTGTTTTGGCACAGTTAACGGCTAGTGCTTTTATTAATGAGGAGTGGACAACTCATGTAATTCATACTAAGATTAAGTCGCTGTTTCCCGAGCGATCGCACGAATGTTTGGGATGGAATGAGCCGCGGTCGTTGGTGAAGATTCCGAGACGTGGCAGGAAGAAGGCTGTGGCTGCTGTTGTGAGGGATAGGCAATCTTTGCCTGATTGGGGTTATCGAGTTGATTGGATGAAGCGGCAAAAATCTCGGGTGTTTTTGCAGCATGAAAGTGGTGAGTCGTCAAGTATATTACCTAAAAATAAACTGTTGTTACTGTTGCGTCGTTTGTGGAATTTGATAGCGCTGTTGTGGCGGAATCGGTGGCTGCAAGAGGGTGATGAGATTGTGGGTTATGGCAATATGGCGATCGTCAGTTTTCAGTGGCCGGCTGATGGTGATGGGGAGAAGGCGGTGATCCAGAATGTTTATTGGCGGCCGCTTTGGGCACCGGATAGTGTGGTTTACAGTCAATATTTTGTGCCGCTGGGATTGGATGAATCTAGGGTTGATTGATGTGGTGTTTGTCGGTGGTTGAGACGGCGGTTGAAACCGCGTCTACACAGACGAAACCTGACGGGAGCAGGTTGAAGAGTCGTAGCGTAGCGGGGCTCCATCCATCGCCCGTTTGCCTCCAAGTCGTAGCGTAGCGGGGCTCCATCCATCGCTCTTTTTTAAGGTAAGTAACCCAAGGTAAATAATACGATATTTTCTAATTGTACCAGTATCTCTGGATTTAGTTCACCAATTTTATTTCGCAATCTTGTTTTATCCAAAACTCGCATTTGATGGCGCAATGCAACAGAATCTTGAGGTAATTCTCCCTCACCGCCGGGAATCAACACACAGGAAGGAAGAGAGGCACGGCGCAGATTAGTTGTGAGAGGAATACTGATAACAGTAGTCGTGTACCTCGAAATAGTATCGTTCTGAAAAACGATTGTGGGACGTACACCA
The DNA here is from genome assembly GCF_020738565.1 of Microcoleus sp. PH2017_12_PCY_D_A. Taxonomy (NCBI): domain Bacteria; kingdom Bacillati; phylum Cyanobacteriota; class Cyanophyceae; order Oscillatoriales; family Microcoleaceae; genus Microcoleus; species Microcoleus sp. PH2017_12_PCY_D_A. The sequence continues at coordinate 46,000 of NZ_JAEQCI010000036.1, forward strand.
GCCTGTTCGGAACCTTGTGTCGGATCTAAGTCGGCAATCCAGATTTCACCTCGCCTGGTTGTCATGCCAAATCCTCATGTTTGAGAAGTTCTGCATATTCGCTGATTCCCAGTTCTGCAAGTTGTCGGTCTTCTTCGGCAAATTCGCTGTAGAGTGCAGCTAAGTTGGTTTCATCGATCGCAGGAATGGCAACTAATCTGGCACGGAATTTCAGAAAGGCAATAAATTCAAATACTTGTTTGAGTTGTTCTCGATCGAGCTTTTCTAAGTCTTGTTGGATTAACTCTTTCATGACACTTACTTTTGTTGTCAAGTTTTCTGTATTATAGCCCGATCGCCCATCCACCCAAAAACCCGTAGCGTAGCGGGGCTCCATCCATCGCCCATCCACAAAAAACCCGATCGCCCGTTTCCCAAAAGTCGATCGCCCATCCACAAAAAACCCGTAGCGTAGCGGGGCTCCATCCATCGCCCATCCACAAAAAACCCGATCGCCCCCATCCACAAAAAACCCGATCGCACATTTCTCTCAAATTCGATCGCCCTGAAACCGACTGAAAATTTGTCTGCTTTGTGGCACAGTCCGCCGGGGGTTCAAACCCCCGTCTCATAGCGCAAGTCGGTTGAAACCGACTGAAGATTCGCCTCAAAGGAACGTACATCACCTAACTCTTCAGTCCTCTTTGAGAGGACTTTCGCTATGAGACAGGGGTTTAAACCCCTGGCGGACTCGGCGACGAACCAACTAACCCCGAGTGCGCGGACTAACTAACGGACTAACAAATCAAATTCGATCGCCCATCCACCCAAAAACCAGATCGCCCATCCACAAAAAAAACCGACCGCGGGGCCCCAGAAACCGGGTTTTTTCCGAAATACTTGGCTACAACCCACAGATTCGGGCAAAAACCCGGTTTCTTTGGTGGGAGGCCAGGCCCCAGAAACCG
>NZ_JAEQCI010000036.1:46963-65207 GCF_020738565.1 Microcoleus sp. PH2017_12_PCY_D_A
AAACCCGGTTTCTTTGGTGGGAGGCCAGGCCCCAGAAACCGGGTTTTTTCCGAAATACTTGGCTACAACCCACAGATTCGGGCAAAAACCCGGTTTCTTGGATTATCGATCGCCACTAACTCCCTCCAATCGCAGGAAATGCACCCGGCCCGATCTATCGCCCGCTACAACTGTCACTCCATCAAGCGCGATCGCACAGCAATTGAACTCATGTTCTCCGCTGAAACTAGCAACCTCTTTGCCGATAAGCAGATCCCAGACTTTGAGGGTGTTATCCGATGAACCGGAAACCGCTATTTTGCCGTTAGGGGCGATTGCGACTGCATTTACCAACCAAGTATGACCGATGAGAGTTTTCAGTTTGATGCCTTTGTCAAGATCCCAGAGTTTCAAGGTTTTATCTCCTGAAGCTGAAACCGCTTCTTTGCCGTTGGGGGCGATCGCCACTGCTCTTACCCAGTTACTATGACCGATGAGAGTTTTGAGTTGTCTGCCTGTCTCGGTGTCCCAGATTTTCAGGCTATGATTCGAGAATGCGGAAATCGCTATTTTGCCATCGGGTGCGATCGCCACTGCATATACATCGGAACTATAACCAGTGAGAGTTTTGAGTTGTCTGCCTGTCTCGGTGTCCCAGATTTTCAAGGTATGATCCCAAAAAACGGAAATCGCTGTTTTTTCGTCGAGTGCGATCGCCACTGCATTTACCCAGTCGCTATGAACCGTGAGAGTTTTCAGTTCTGAGCCTGTCTCGGTGTCCCAGATTTTTAGGGTACGATCCGAGGATGCAGAAATCGCTGTTTTTCCGTCGCGCCCGATGGCTACTGCATTTACAGAGTCACTATGACCCGTGAGAGTTTTGAGTTGTCTCCCTGTCTCGGTGTCCCATATTTTCAGTGTACGATCCGAAGATGCGGAAATCGCTGTTTTTCCGTCGCGTGCGATCGCCACTGCTCTTACCCAGTTACTATGACCGATGAGAGTTTTGAGTTGTCTCCCTGTCTCGGTATCCCACATTTTCAGGGTGTTATCATTTGAAGCGGAAATCGCTGTTTTTCCGTCGTGTGCGATCGCCAGTGCTAGTACCTCACGACTATGACCCGTGAGAGTTTTCAGTTCTGAGGCTGTCTCCGTGTCCCAAATTTTGAGGGTACGATCCCAGGATGCGGAAATCGCTGTTTTTCCGTTGGGTGCGATCGCCACTGCTCTTACCGAGTCACTATGACCGGTGAGAGTTTTGAGTTCCGAGCCTGTCTCGGTGTCCCAGATTTTCAGGGTTTTATCATCAGAAGCGGAAATCGCTGTTTTACCATCGGGCGCGATCGCCACTGCATTTACGTAACTATGACCGGTGAGAGTTTTGAGTTCCGAGCCTGTCTCGGTGTCCCAGATTTTCAGGGTTTTATCGTATGAAGCGGAAATCGCTGTTTTACCATCGGGCGCGATCGCCACTGCTGTTACCGACCCAGTATGACCGACAAGCGTCCGCAATGCCCCTTCATTTGCCCGCTCTAAATTAGCCTTCAAAGGCCGCAGCCAAGGACTATCTTTCCACTGCTTTGCCATCTCCAGCAACCCCTGAATCTGTGGCCTTTCAAAATAGAGTAACCTCCCCAACAATTGCCCAGCCAATTGCGTTTCATCCCTATCCAAAACGTGCGCCGACTTCCGAATTGCCCCTTGAATCAATTTCAGTGTTTCCGCTTGCTCCTCTGACAGCAAAACATCAGAAACTCTCGCTAAATTGTAATCCTCAATTAACGCTTGAACCCCGATCGCATCCAACTTCGCCTCAATAAAATCAAAATCCGTCAACAACTGATGCAGCCTTTCCCCTTGAACGCTCTCCACCAAATGCCCCGGCAGAGTTTCCAAAGCATAAAGCCGCTTTTCCGGCGACATTTTCCCCAAGTTTTGTTTAAACTTACTCATCGCCGTACAAATCCTCCCACAAATTATCAGAAATCGCCGTTTCGATATCCCGCAGCGACACCCCAGCTATCTGCACCACATCTTTGCGGTGCAGAAATCTTTGGAAACTCGCGTGATAGATACTGTAATCAGGAGAACGATCGCCGCTGCGCCGCAAAAACTGCTCCCAATCTTCCAGAACTTCCTGCACGTCTAAGGCATCTTCCTCAGCAAAATCCACCAAAATATCGCAAGAAACCGGCTTGCGAGTTTTAGTCAACAAATAAATAACCTTCAACTTCCGGCGGCGCAATTCTTTATCCTTAACCGCCATTTCCATCCGCGCCCAGTGCTTCTCATAATATCCTTCCAACTCCACAGGCAAATTGTTCAAAGTCACATCGCTGTACTTGCCGCTGTCGATATCATTCAGCACGTAACGGAGGTACATAAAATTATTCTGACTTTTTGCAGCCACCGCCGCCACAAACTGTTCCCGGCTCAAATTTTGACGGTTAATCCAATCCTGAATAGACGAACTATTGCTCGTGCGTTTTTCAATATAAGCCTTGACATCTTCCAGACTTTCTGAACTGAACTGCATCAAATCAAAAACCCGATGATTCGCGGGCATTGGCAGAGATTCCGGCCGCTTGGAAACAATAAAATAAACGTTATCGGGCAAAGCATCCGGCAAATAGAGGACATTGCTACCCCGCCCCTGCAAACTCAAATCCACTTCATCCAGCGCATCCACCACAAAAATCAACTTTTTGCCGTTCAACTTAGCGCTAACTTCCCCCAATAACCGCCCTAAAAAATTGCAATCTCTTGTCGCATTCTCCGGCAATTTTGGATGATTGAGTTTAAAGCCTTGAATTAACTGAGTGCAGGCATTTTCCAGGAATTGTTCGGCGCGGACAATGCCTTGAGATTGCGAGTTAAAATGGGCAACGCAGCGGCGCTTCAGCAGCAGCACGCACATTGCCATAATCGAACTTTTCCCGACACCCGGATCGGCTTCTAAAACAAAGTAACCTTTGGGATTTTGCTGCAAGAAGCGGCTGATTTCTTCAAATACAAATTTCCGGCCGGTAAAGTCTTGAACTTTATCATTAATAATCGTCTCGCACTCGTAGGGAAGTGGCAATCTGGGCGCGGAAGTATCAACTAATCTTTGCAACAAATCCTGGATTTGCCCTAAATCGGATCGGATGCCAAATTCGATCGCCTCCAGCCGCACCATGACTTGACAAATCTGCTGCTGACTGGCTACCGCCTCCAATTTATCGAGGATTTCGCCATTTTGCAGCCCCAAATCTTTGAGCTCGACCAAAGCAACTTGGTGCAGGTTCAACACCATCGCCGCAAACTTCTGCCCGCCAGTCTCCGCATCCTGTTTCAGCACTTCGCGAAACGCTTGCGGGAAAGTTGCGTGCAGTTTTTGCGCCGCAAACTGCACGATTTCACCATCGAAGGATTTGCCCTCAATCGCCGCGAATCCGCTGACAAAAATTCCCCAATCTTCCGCAGTCAATCCCGTAACTTCATCAAAATTATCAGCAGAAAAAATCTTAGTAAGTTGGTCTTCGGAAATCTTTAAAACACTTGACGAATCGGTAATTTCTGTGTTAATATTGAGCCAATATGTAATACTTTTCTCGGCTAATTCGTTGAGTGCTTTTTTATGGTCGGGCAAATGCTTGGATTTGGCAAGTTCTATTAATTCAGTCGATCGCGCCACGGACTTGAGAATATAGCCGATCGCCTCACCCGCCGCCCGAGTTAAATCGTGATTGTCCAGGATATGCTTATTCTTAGCCAAGCGATCGACTATATGGTTGCCTAGTTCCGCAGACACCATATCGCCAGCCAAACTAGCAGCAATCGTCGCTAAGGCAGAAACACCCACAACTGCGATCGGGCCGCCCATCATCGCGGCAGCAGCTTCAGATCCCGGCCCGCCGAGCACACTAGAAAGAACCTGGCCGACAGTCATCACCGCGCTGCATCCAACCAACCTAGTTTTAATATTTGCTAAATCTATCTGTGGCATAGAATTAAATATTTTTCTCACTTTGGCGTAGTTTAGCGCGGCGAGAGAATTGCTACAAGGTAGAAATGTGCAAAAAGGTCGTGGTGTCAACAAACGGGTTAAACCCTCAGTCCGGCGGGGGTTCAAACCCCCGCCTCAAAGCGAAAGTCCTTTTTAGAGGACTCAAGAACTCATTAGTCCTATGCAAGAGGACTTTCGCTATTAGCCAGGGGTTGAAACCCCTGGCGGCCTTTTCGGCTAAGCAGTCTTTCCCGCTAAGTTGTAAATTTCACCCAACTACAAAACAGCAGCAACTGTTGCCATCAGCAACCCTTGAAACAATTTCATCCCATCAGTTTCCCCCAACATCGGATCGGATGCCCTCTCAGGATGCGGCATCATTCCTAACACATTTCCCTGACGATTGCAAATCCCGGCAATATTATTTAACGAACCGTTGGGATTCCCCGCAGCGCTAATTTCTCCGGCACTCGTACAGTAGCGAAACAGCACTCGATCGCCATCTTCTAACTCGGCCAAAGTATCCGCATCGGCATAATAGTTTCCTTCACCGTGAGCAATGGGAAGATCGATGATTTCACCAGAAGTATAGGCGGAAGTCCAAGGAGTGTTACCGCGTTCGACTTTCAACGAAGTGCGATCGCAAATAAAATGCAATCCCGCATTCCGCACCAGGGCACCGGGGAGCAAACCAGCTTCAGTCAGCACCTGAAAACCGTTGCAGATGCCGAGTACAAGCTTTCCTTGTTTCGCGTGTTCCGCCGTAGCCTGCATCGCTGGAGAAAAACGGGCGATCGCACCGCACCGCAAATAATCTCCATAACTGAAACCGCCGGGAACTACAATGATGTCAATATCCGAAATATCGGTATCTTCGTGCCAAATCATCCGCGTCGGTTGGTGCAGTAACCCTTGAGTTACCCACACCACATCGCGATCGCAATTTGAACCCGGAAAAACAATAACTCCAAATTTCATAAGCAGATGTTGAAGGAAGAGGGAAGAGGGAAGAAGGAAGAAGGAAGAGGTGTCAACTTAAGACTTAAATCCTCTGTTTCTTTTGTTTGTATCGAAGCCTAGATCCCCCTAAATCCCCCTTAAGAAGGGGGACTTTGAGTGTTCCGAGTTTCTTTCTTTTTAAGACAGACTTTAAAAACTCTTGTCCCCCCCTTAAGAAGGGGGGTTAGGGGGGATCGAATTTATATCTTTAACAGACACTCTGAACGCTCTTGTCTCCCCCTTAATAAGGGGGGTTAGGGGTATCCAATTTATACCTGTAAGAGAGACTCTGAACGCTCTTGTCCCCCCCTTATTAAGGGGGGTTAGGGGGGATCGCACTTAAGCCCCTATTGTCTCAACAGGTACAGCAATTTCAGTCAAATCAAAGCGATAATTCTCAATAACTGGATTCGCTAAAAGTTGGTCGCAAACGCGATCGAGTTGTTCGCGGGCCTGGGCCTCATCAGCAGCAGTCAGCGTCAATTCAACGTACTTTCCGATCCGCACGCGCTCCACATTGTCGTAGCCCATGTGTTGCAAACCAGACTGTACGGCAGTGCCGGCGGGATCTAAAACCGAAGGGCGGAGGGTAACATAGATTTGGGCAAGATATTTCTGAGTCACGGGAAATGTTGCGGTAGGTGATGTGCAAGTTAGCGCCATTGTATTCTACAACCAGGCTGCGCGCGATCGCCATTTGCACAGCCCCCAAGTAAGATAGCCTAGAAATAGGGACAAATGTGATTCCAGCAGACTACACAAAAAAATTATGAGAACCAACCGCACCCGCAGTCAGGAGCGTATTTTAAACTTGCTCAAGACCTTAAATCGATCGCTCTCAGCGCAAGATATCTACCTAGAACTGCGTAACAGCGACCAAAGCATGGGCTTAGCAACAGTTTACCGCTCCCTCGACGGTTTAAAGCGGGAGGGCTTCGTTCACGTCAGAACCCTTGCTAGCGGTGAGTCTCTCTACGGTGCCGCCCACCAAGACCAACATCACCTCACTTGTCTCGAATGCGGTGCGTCTATTACGATCGACGAATGCCCCGTCCACCACTTAGAAGGCCAACTGCAACAATCTCACTCTTTCAAGATTTATTATCACACATTGGAATTTTTCGGATTGTGCGATCGGTGTACTCTCGCTCAAGAATCTTAGAGAAGGAAGAAGGAATAAGGAAGTTCGGCAACGGATTCTGTAACGGATGTAACGGATGTAACAGATGGAAGTCCGATGTCCGTCGTTCGAGGGAAGTCGGAAGAAGGAAGAAGGAAGAAGATACTTACTCGGCGATTGAAATCGCTGCTATACAAACGATTTCAATCGCCGTTTCTTTCTTTCTTTCTTTTTGTGCAGTTGCGATTTCAACCGCCCTTTCTATTTGTTCACCTCATTATTATTCGCTTCCCCAACGATCGATCGCAATCCTTCCATCGTAGCCGGGATACTGCGCGGATCCATAAACATCACCTTGCTGCTGTCGCTGCTGCCAATTTTTAAGCCCATATCCAGATAGTTTTGAGCTAACAAAAACTGTAAAGCTTCCCGCGCATTGGCGTCATTTTGCAGAGTTTTGCCGATAATTTGCAAAGCCTCAGAAGTAGCTTGAGCTTTCAAAACCTGACTTTGGCGTTCTGCTTGCGCTTTTAGGACGATCGCCTTTTGTTGAGCTTCCGCCTCCAAAATAGTCGCTTTTTGCCGTGCTTCCGCATCCAAAACCTGCGCTTCCGCCTTACCTTTGGCGCTGTTAACTGCTGACTCGCGTTCGCCTTCGGATGTCAGAATTGCAGCTCGTTTTCGGCGATCGGCTGCCATCTGCAATTCCATCGATTCCTGTACAGTTTTAGAAGGGATAATATCGCGCAATTCCACCCGCGTTACTTTCACTCCCCAAGGATCGGTCACAATATCTAAATCTCTGAGCAAGATTTCATTAATTTGAGAACGGGCTGTAAACGTTTGTTCGAGGTCGAGTTGACCCATTTCGGCGCGAATTTGAGTCAGCACCATATTCACCATTGCTGACTGAAGATTTTCGACTTTGTAACAGGCTTTTTCCAAGTCCACAATCCGCCAGTAAACCACAGCATCTACGGTGAAGGAAACGTTATCGCGCGTGATACAAGCTTGCGGCGGAATATCTAAGACTTTTTCGCGAATTGTTTGTTCGTAAACTACGCGATCGAGAAACGGTGTGACAAAATTCAAACCTGGTTCGAGTTTCTTGCCGCTGTATTTTCCTAAAGTTTCCACCAGCGCTTCATTTCCCTGATTGATAATCTTGACGGAACCTGCGATGGCCGATCCGCCCAGTGCCAAAAATACGAGTAAAAAAAGTTGTTCCACGGTCGTCTCCTATAAATAATGTTGACTGTTGACTGTTTCTTGATTGTTAACTGTAGTTTGGGACGCACTCCCAACAAATAAACGGGTTTCTTAACTCTCCCAAGAAGGTTTTCAGCAAGTATGGGCTAATAAACCCGGTTTCTGGTCTCCAGTCCAAGACTAAACTGTTAACTAATGACTGATATCATGTCCGCTAAATTACCTGTCATCAAAACGGTTTGATCGTTCGGACTTTAGTCCGCATAATCCAGAGGACTAAAGTCCGAACGATCAAACCAATTTGATTACGATTGTGGCTGCAGACCTGATATGATGACTAATGACTAATCACTAACTACTAATTTTCTGCGAGCGATTTCGCATTTTGTTTAAGAATGCAATAAATTTTCGGGTAAAACTATCAGAGTAGTGCCTTTCCTGCCGACGACAATGACATTTTGGTTGGGGGGGATGGCGGTAGAAGTGTCTTCGCAGCGAGCTTGCCAAGAATTCCCCTCATAAATCACTCGCCCCGATTCTCCTGGGAGAATTTCTGTTAAAGTTTTAGCTTCGTCAGAATCTGCGATCGCCCATGCCTTGCCTTTTGGTATCAATCGCCGGGACAGCAGCACAAAAACTGTCGAAAATACCATCCACAGGAATATTTGTAAATTAACGTAAGGTAAAACTAGAGAGCATCCAGCGACGGCGAAGGCACTCAGTCCCAGGATAAAAGCAACAAAAGCAGTGGGGAGAAATAGCTCTGCCAAACAGAGCAAAGCCCCAACTAGCAACCAAAGGAGCGTGGGAGTCCAGAACATAAAAAGAATTGGTGATACTATAAAATATCTTAGATTTGAAATTTGAGATGTAACAATTGCGAACAACTGAGTTTGCAAGGGTTTGCGAGTTGCTAGCCCTTGGAGAGCGAAAAATCGTGTCGCAGTAACAGGTTGAGCCTGCAACCACCGGGCTGCAAGTTCGATCGCACTCAAACTCAGAGTTTTAGCTAGGCAGACGGGAATCCCCATACCATACCGCCTCGGTTGGTATGGGATAACAGGCCAGTGAAGGGACGATTCCACCCGCCACAAGACACGAAGCATTCTGGTAGTGAGCGATCGCGGGTGGATGTTGTCGCCCACAAATTCCTTGCTTTTGGCAATGTTCTTTGCTATCGTAGTCTTAGAGCAATTCTACAAGCAATCTAAGTATCTGATTAAAAGCTGTCGTGTTAAAAGCTGTCAAAATCCGCATCTATCCAACTGTTGCCCAGCAAGCTCACCTTGCTCAGGCTTTCGGTTGTGTGCGCTGGGTCTGGAATCAGTCTTTGGCTACGATGAGTGCCACCTACCAAGAAACAGGCAGGGGCGTTACGGCAATGACAATGAAGAAGTTCATACCTTTATGGAAAGCTGAATATAAATGGTTGTCTGAGTGTTACTCACAATGCCTTCAACAGTCAGTTTTAAATCTAGGTGTGGCTTTTGGCAACTTCTTTGATGGTCGAGCAATGTATCCGACATTCAAGAAACGCCAAGGAAAACAGTCAATCCAGTATCCTCAAAATGTCACAGTCTTGAGCGATCGCGAGATTAAGTTTCCGGGTAAGTTGGGTACTGTCATAGCGAAGGTTCATCGAGATATTGAGGGTAAAGTCAAAACTGTGACTGTCTCCAAAAATTCTGATGGTAGATACTTTGCTTCGATGCTGGTAGATGATGGGATTGAATGTCCAGAACCTAGTTCTGAGGGCAAACTAATCGGTCTAGATCTAGGCCTAACTGATTTTGCTGTTACATCTGACGGCTCGAAGTATCAGCATCCTAGAGCGACAAAGAAATATGAGAAGAATCTAGCCCGCAAGCAAAAAAAGCTAGCCCGTAAAAAGGACAAAACAACTAAGAACCGGCGCAAAGCAAAGCTTGCGGTAGCCAAGGTTCATTCTAAAATTAAAAGAGTCCGCGAAGATTTTTTACACAAACTATCGCGCAAGATAGTAGACGAAAACCAAGTCATAGTAGTAGAAAATCTGGCAGTAAGAAACCTGGTCAAAAACCACTGCCTAGCTTCATCAATCTCTGATGCTGGCTGGGGGATGTTCTGTACTATGCTCAAGTACAAAGCCGAAATGGTGGGTAAAATTTATCTAGAAATAGGTAGATTCTTTGCCTCAACTCATCTTTGCTCTAATACTTTGAAACTACTGCCCTCAATGGATCTATCAGTGCGTGCATTTGATTGCCCTCACTGCGGCCAAAGACACGACAGAGACATTAACGCGGCGATAAATATCAAAAATGAAGGTTTGCGATTATTGGCGTTGGGAACCAGCGTTATTGCTCCTGAAGGCTATGTAAGACCAAAGCAGTATGGACGCAAGTCTACTACTGTAGCGGCTGTGGTTGTTGAAGGGAGAAGCCCCCGTCATAGCGGTACTCCGCTTGACGGTGGGTAGTTCACTAGCTTAAATTACAATTTTAGCCGGTGTCCACCGGCAGCAACTACAATTTCTCGTGCCCCAAAGGCAGTTAAGAAATTGATAGGGGCTAAAATCAGTTTATTCTCAAGTTCCTGAATTTGAGCGTGGCAATCATATATCTTCAGAATGTTTTTACACAAACTATTTCGATATGATCAGTAGTTTCTCCGAACCGATTTATTGCCCGAATCTGAGCTGTCCCGAACCGCGCAATAGCTTTGGCAGCCAGAAGTGTGCAGCTTGCGAAACCGATTTAATTTATCGCTATTTGTGGGCGGTGGGCCCCGCAGTCGATGAAGTGCCGACGGGTAAGGTAATCGCCGATCGATATTTTGTCATTGCACCCCAAATCTGGCTCGACAGTCGTCCGTCTATCCCTCCGGGCGTCCCCGAACAACTGCCGGATAGGATTATGCCTTACCTGCATTTGTATCCCCAGCGGCTGCATACCCCCGAAGTATACGGCTTTTGTTCCCTGGGGGAAGCAGCAGAAGCCACAGAGGTGCTGTTGTTGGAAAATGTGCCGGTCAATAATTTCGGTAGCCTTTATCCTTCTATTCTACAAGCTTGGGCTCAGACAAGTGCCGCGCGCCAAGTTTACTGGCTGTGGCAAATGCTCCAACTGTGGACGCCGCTTTCGGAACAGGGAGTCGCTGCGAGTTTGCTGGTACCGGAAAATTTGCGCGTGGAAGGTTGGCGGGTGCGTCTTTTAGAACTGCATCGGGGTAATTTTGTACCGACGCTGAAGGATTTGGGAGATGTGTGGTCTGGTTTGGTGGAATCGGCAAGGCCTGAGGTACAGTCGAAACTATCCGAGATTTGTGTATTTATGCGCCGCAGCAGCATGAATTTAGATGCGATCGCCCTGGAACTCAACGATTTACTATTAGAACAAGCTGCAAAATTGCCCCTGCATTTAGAAGTAGTCGGCATCACCGATACCGGGCCGCAGCGCACCCACAATGAAGATAGTTGCTATCCGACTGCTGCTGATTTTCAATCGCTCAAAACAGGCGGAAACGACAAACTAATTCCTTACTTGACAATGGTTTGCGACGGCGTTGGAGGCCACGAAGGAGGAGAAGTTGCCAGTCAATTAGCCGTGCAGTCACTGAAAGCTTTAATCCAAAATTTGCTCGCCGAAATCGCCGAACAAGAAGAGTTAATGGCCCCAGTAATGGTCATCAAACAACTTGAAGAAATAGTGAAAGTTGTGAATAATGTGATTTCTGCTCAAAATAACGAGCAGGGAAAAGAGTTGCGCGAGCGCATGGGAACCACTTTGATAATGGCCCTCCAGTTGCCTCAAAAAGTGAAAGTTTCCCAGGATGTACCGGCGAATAACAGTCACGAACTTTATCTAGTTAATGTTGGAGACAGCCGCGCCTATTGGATTGGCAACAATTACTGTCAGCGGCTGACTGTGGACGACGATGTGGCCTCAAGGGAAGTACACCTAGGACACAGTTTATACTGGGAGACTCAATTGCGATCGGATGCCGGAGCCCTGACTCAAGCCTTGGGCACGCGGGACGGCGATTTCCTGCGCCCGACGATTCAGCGATTTATTGTCGAAGAGGAAGGCTTGCTGCTGCTGTGCTCCGACGGTTTGAGCGACAACGACTGGGTAGAGCAATCTTGGCAAAATTACGGCCCCGAGGTACTTGAGGGCAAAATGTCCTTGGAAGCCGCTGCTGTCTCTTGGGTTCGCCTCGCCAACGAGAAAAATGGTTACGATAACACTTCTGTGGTGGTGACTCACTGTCGGATGTCGCCGGAGAAAGTGGTACTGTTCGATACGGCGTCGGCACCCTCGGTGTCGCCGTCGATATCGCTACCCATGTCACCCTCGGTGTCGCTGCCGGTGCCACCCTCGGTGTCAGGTTCGGCATCCCTCCAGAAGACGGGGAGGATGCCAGAATCTCAGCTTTCTGAATCCTCCAAACAGTTGCTTTACCCGGAAACTGCCCCCGCCTCGGAACCAGTTCAAAAACAGAAGCCCAATCGCTTGGGGCCAATGTTGGGACTGTTGGTGCTGATGCTAGTCTTCGCGGGTTTAGGTTTGTGGGTGCGCGGCCTCCAAAACCCGAACCCCGAGCCGGAACAACTGCCGCCACCGCCGGAAACTACCGCCCCAACTCCTGCGGATATTCCCTCCCCGGGTGCCGATATTCCCTCAAACGGTGCCGAGAGTCCCTCGCCCTCCCCAGAATCAACTCCTGCCGAGATTCCCGCGCCCTCCCCAGAATCAACTCCTCCAGAAATTCCCGCGCCCGGGGCCGAGATTCCCTCGCCATCACCCCAGTAAAGGAGAGCGAATTCAGCAGGAGGTTTCAACAAATACAGATACTTTCCGGGGGCACGGCGACTCGAACGCTGTCGCCAATTTTGTGCCGCTGCAAGTCATCTCTGTGCAAGTTTTGTCGGCGAAGGGCGATCGAGCTTTTAGCAGTCAGGCGCACCGTATAGCGCGTGTCAGTGCCAATATAAATCGCCTCTTCAACTACTCCCGGCCAGCTATGTTCAGCCTCATAATTAGCCGGATAAATAGCAGCTTTTTCCGGCCGCAACACCAGAGTAACAACTTTCCCAGCGGGCAAATTTTCTGATGTTGCAACTAACACGGGCAACTGCTGGTCAACCAACACGATTATTTTACCCTGTTGCTTTTCTACTACTCGCCCGGTTAAAAAATTGCTGTCCCCAATAAAATCAGCCACAAACCGCGTTTTAGGATATTCATAAATATCAACAGGCGTCCCGACTTGTTGCAGTTTTCCTCCCTCCATCACTGCAATTCTGTCCGACATTGTGAGAGCTTCTTCTTGGTCGTGAGTTACATAAATAAACGTAATCCCCAATTGGCGCTGCATCTTTTTTAATTCTAATTGCATCTCTTTACGCAACTTCAAATCCAGCGCTCCTAGGGGTTCATCCAACAGCAAAACAGAAGGCTCTTTGACCAACGCCCTCGCCAGCGCTACTCGCTGCTGCTGTCCCCCTGACAGTTGGCGGGGATAGCGTTTTTCTACATCCGTTAACTGTACTAATCCTAAAGCTCCCGCCACGCGATCGCGAATTGTTTGCGGAGGCAAATTCTCCATTTCCAACCCAAATGCAGCATTTTGTGCTACAGTCATGTGCGGAAATAAAGCATAATTTTGAAATACCGTATTCACAGGGCGGTGAAATGGCGGGCGATTTTGCATCGGTTGGCCGTGAATGTAAATTTCGCCCGCTGTGGGAGTTTCAAAACCCGCTATCATTCGCAAAGTTGTAGTTTTGCCGCAGCCGGAAGGCCCCAGCAAAGAAAAGAATTCGCGATCGCCAATTTGCAGGTTAATGTTGTCTACAGCCAAGAAATCTTGACTGCGAGCGCTTTTAAATACTTTGGAAACGTCTAAAATTTCGACGGCGTGCATTATTATCTATCCTAGTAGGGTGCGGAACGCGATTAGTTTATTGTTATGCATTTTAATTTAATTTTGGGGCGGCGTCGGAGCAACAGCCCACAAGTTATTGTAGGGTGCGCCAGGGCTGAATATGACGACCATCTACTGAATAATTTTGTCCCTGACGCACCCTACAGTTAGTTACTGAATAATTTTCTCCCTGACGCACCCTACAGTTAGTTACTTACTATATAACCACGCTCAGAGGGCTGAAGCCCAACAACGTACCTCATCTTTCGCTTGAAAGACTATAATCAAACTCTTTCTTGTGGGGCGATGCTCTGAGCATCACCCCAAATATGCAATTTAAATGTGAAACAGCTTACTTTCCAGCTCCTGCTTTAACTTCCGTCGAAGCTCCATCGTACAATGCGGTTGCTTTGCCAACATCTTGCAAGAATTTCATCTTACCAAAAATCTCAGCCGGCGGATAAATTTGGGGATTATTCAAATCTTTCGGGTCAATTAAACCTTTGTCTATTGCTGCTTTATTTGGCGAGCCATAGTGGGTAAAATTGGAAATTTTAGCACCTACTTCAGGCTGCAAAATGAAGTTAATAAATTTATGGGCTAACTCTTTGTGAGCCGCATCTTTGGGAATTGCCATGTTGTCAGAAAAAATGATTGTTCCTTCTTTGGGAATAGCGTAGCGGAGATTGAGATTCTCTTTCATCACCTGAAAAATATCACCGCTCCATTCCATTGTCAGATTAACTTCTCCTTGATCTAGCAGAGTTTGACCCGTGTCGGGGACAAAAGCGGCAATGATATTTTTATTTTTAATCAGCAAGTCGCGGGCTTTGTTAATTTCTTCGGGATTAGTTGTATTGGGGTCAAATCCTAAATACATTAAAACTGCGGCAAAAGTGTATCGGGCATCATCTTGCCATGCTATTTTTCCCGTATATTTAGGATCGAACATCGCCCCCCAACTGTTAATTTCGCCCTTGGTTGCTTTGATGTTGTAGCCAATGCCCATTGTTCCCCACTGATAAGGCAACGAATATTTATTGCCAGGGTCAAATGTTTGGTTGATAAATCTCGAATCCAGATTTGTTTGGTTAGGAATTTTTGGCAAATCTAACGGCTCAATTATATTATCTGCTGCCATGATTTTCACCATGTAATCAGCGGGAAATATTACATCGTAACCTGGATTTCCCTGTTTTAGTTTGGCATAGAGTGCGTCGCTGTTCTCGAAAGTGTCGTATTGAATTTTAACATTGTTCTCTTTCTCGAATTGGGCGATCGCTTCTGGAGCGACATAAGTTGCATAATTGTAAATGCTGAGCACTTGCTGCGGGTTGCTACCTATGCGGTTACAGCCGAAAACCACCGTTGCACTCATCACAAACAAAAGTAAGAAAGTCAGCAGGCGTTTCATGGGTTTTGTTAGTTGTACGCGACATTAATTATGACACAAAAAGCAATTGTTTCAACTTTTTTGAACTCTTAGCGATGATACAACCAGCAACAAGGAAGCCAACAACATCAAAGTTGAGATCGCATTAATTGCTGGCGTCACTGCAAATTTTATCATGCCGTAAACCAATAGCGGCAGAGTCATGGAACCGACGCCGGTGGTAAAGAATGTCACGACAAAATCGTCCAGCGACAAAGTAAAAGCCAGCAGTGCTGCGCTGAAAATACCTGGCCAAATTAGAGGGAAAGTAATCCGCCAAAAAGTCCAACCTTCGTTAGCGCCCAAGTCAAAGGCTGCTTGTTCTAATTGAGGATCGAGTTCGGCTAAACGCGCCCTGACGGTAATCGTTACGAATGAAATATTAAAGACAACGTGACCGATAATTACTGTAGGTAAGCCGAGATTGAGGCGGATTCCCGTGAGATTTTCTACGATCCGAAATGCGAGGGTAAAGAAAACTAGCAGCGAAATGCCGATCGTAATTTCGGGCATAATCACCGGCAAAAACAGCAAAGCTTCCACTGCTTTGCGTCCCGGAAAATGAAAGCGTTCCAGCGCTAGCGCGAGCATGGTACCGAAAATAGTCGCTACAACCGTCGAAATAGCTGCAATTAGCAAGCTATTGCTAAGTGCTGGCAAAATTCCGGCGCTGCTGCTGGTAGCAATCGTCGCACCTGCATTGCTAAACAAGCTGCTGTACCAATCGAGGGTAAAACCGCGCCAAACTGCGTTAAATTTGGAAGCATTGAAGGAGTAAATAATTAAGATGAGAATTGGCAAGTAGAGAAAGGCAAATGCTAGGGCTGCTTGTACCCAAAGCCACTTTTTGGCGATCGCCCGAACAAATAAATCTAGTTTTGTTTTAGTCATCAGTCAATAGTCATTGGTCATTGGTCATTAGTCATTATTAGTAGGGTGCGCAGTGCGCACCTCGGTGCGCAGTGCGCACCCTACTAAACGTGGGGTGCGCTGCGGGCACCGCTTATTGAGTTTCGTCGGAGACGCGGAAGTAAATTAAAACAGGAACTAATATGATTACCGTCAATAGCATAGAAAGCGCCGAACCAAAAGGCCAATCCCGAGATTTCATGAACTGATTTTGAATCAAATTTCCCACCATGATTGTTTTAGATCCGCCCAATATATCGGGTGTAATAAAAGCGCCGACTGCGGGAACAAACACGAGGATAGAACCCGCAACAATGCCGCGAGTTGTCAGCGGCAAAAATACGCGCCAAAAAGTCCGAATATCATTTGCACCTAAATCTTGAGCGGCTTCTATTAATGAAAAGTTGAAGCGTTCTATGCTAGAATATAAAGGCAGAACCATGAAAGGTAAATAGCCGTAAATCAGACCGATCGCCACAGCGAAAGGCGTAAACAGCAAGTTTAACGGTTCGGTAATTATTTGCAGGTTTTGCAGGGCTATGTTCACTACTCCTTCGCTTCGCAGCAGAATGATCCAGGCGTAGGTTCTCACTAAAAAGTTAGTCCAAAATGGAATAATTATCAGCAAAAGCAAGGCATTTCGCCAGCGGGGAGGACGGGTGGCGATGAAAAATGCTAGGGGATAGCCGACTAACAAGCAAGCGGTGGTTGTGAGAAAAGCTAAAAAGAGCGATCGACCAATTACCCCTAAAAAAACCCAGCTAAACAAACGCTGGTAGTTACTGAGAGTAAATACCCAAGTAACGCCGCCGTAGGTACCGCGCTCTAAGAAACTGTACAACAGTACAATTAGCACCGGCAGAATGAAGAAAACGATCAGCCATGCGCTGGCGGGAAATAATAACAGCAACAGGTTATACAGTTTTCTATGTTCGCTGTTCGATTTTCGATTGGGAAAGAGCGATTTCATCAGGGTGTTTGGCTACCCGTGCGTATAGGACTAATAATCCCACACATTTTATATCAAATCCGCAGGTCAAGCCGCAGCATTTATCTAGGGGTAGAATTTGGGCTTTTGCTTTCGGGCGAGGGTAATTGGCGGTTTAAGTCAACATTCAAGTTTTCGCGGCGGAATTGGAAGCGGAAAACGACTTTGCGATCGCCCGCTGCATTTTGAGTCGGATTCGCGTCTAATTCTCCCCGTCCCGAAACTAATACTTTCTGCTGCAATTCGGCTTTTTTAGGAAAATTAACCTCATCGGAAAACATATAATTAGAAACAGCTAAAGCCCTACGCAAACTCAGTTCCAAATTTTTTGGATCGGAACCTGCGGAACTTGTATGTCCTTCGATGACAACGCGAGAAATTTGTTTTTCAAACTGTTTGTTAGCAAAAAGCACTTGGCTGTAAATGGGAATGAAGGCTTGGAGAAACTTTTTTCCTTCGGGTTTGAGGACGGAACTGTTATTATCAAACAAAATGCGATCGCGAATGCTGACATCTCCGGTTCCGGGGTCAACAGTAAAAATATCTTTGTCTCCAATTTTTCCTTCTAAAGCATTGACAATAATTTGTGGCAGTCCTTCAAAAGCCTTTTGATATTGCTGCAATTCCTGCCGCAGTTTTTCCACCTGAAGGATTTTCTCATCGAGCCTTTTCGCCTTTTCGCTGAGTTGAATTTGGACGGTGATGAACAGGAGGGCGAATAACATCAGCAAGCCGGACATTAAATCGCCGATCGAGAGCAGTACGCTGGAGTCTTCCTCTTCTTCTATTTCCGGTGCATTGTCTAAATCTGATAAATTTCTCATTTTTGTAATTTAATTAGTTTGTAGTGAGGACTAAAGTCCTCTCTCATTAGAAGGACTAAAGTCCTTACTACGAAGGTTTGTAGTGAGGACTTTAGTCCTCAACCTATTGCTAAATATTGTCCCAAGTGCGACCATAGTCTCTAACTGGATATTGAGTCCACAAATGATGCACCCATTCCCGTCCATAATATTGTAAATACCAGTGAATACTACTTTGAGCGTAATCATAAGGAGACTTTACCCATAGGTGTTTGACAGGATTGTTGTGGATATAATTCAGCGTTGTATAGTAATGGCGTTCCGAACGAATAGCTCTATCACTGTAACTATACCAAACTGTTCGACCACCTGTAGCTCCATCTTCAAGATTCCATTGACGAGAGGTTGCGCCATGAACCGAATGAAATAATTTACTTAAATCGTTAAAGTCCGCAACCTGCACCAAAAGATGATAGTGATTGGGCAATACAACCCATGCCAGTATTTCCATACCTTTAGTTACAAATGCCTCAAATAGCCGATCTAGAAGTTGCTGGCGGCGGGATGTATCTACCATGTAATACTTATGTTCGTAACAAGTGGCTGTCAGCAGGTAAAAAGTGCGATCGCGTATTAGATGTGGTGGTCTATGGGGTGGGTAGCCTTTGGCTAAGCGTTGTCTAACTAATTCAGCACGTTGTTCTGGTGTTAGCATCCGGTACTCGTACATGATATTTTGATTTTAAATTTTGTAGTAAGGACTTGAGCGATCATTATAAATATAATTATCCCTGGTTCGTAGTGTGGACTTCATTCCTTCTTTTTGCGGACTAAAGTCCACACTACCAACCTTTATCTGAGGTTCGTAGTGAGGACTTCAGTCCTTCTTTTTGCGGACTAAAGTCCACACTAC
>NZ_JAEQCI010000233.1:0-3100 GCF_020738565.1 Microcoleus sp. PH2017_12_PCY_D_A
GACTAAAGTCCTTACTACGAACCTAATCAGAACTTGTCGATGAGTTTGTAGTTAAGAAGAAGGACTAAAGTCCTTACTACGAACCTAATCAGAACTTGTTTCTATCCGACGCTTCCTTCGAGCTTCAGACTCAACAACTTATCAGCTTCCGCCGCAAATTCCATCGGTAACTGATTGAACACATCTTTACAGAAACCGCTAATCATCATCGAAATAGCATTTTCTGCGGAAATTCCCCGCTGTGCAAAAAAGAACAATTGCTCTTCTCCAATTTTAGAAGTAGAAGCTTCGTGCTCGACTTTAGCAGTGTGGTTCTGCACTTGGATGTAGGGAAAAGTATTCGCTTGAGCGTTGTCGCCAATCAGCATCGAATCGCACTGAGAATAATTGCGAGCGCCTTTAGCACTTGGCCCCATTTTCACCAAGCCGCGATAGCTGTTGGCAGAATTTCCTGCCGAAATTCCCTTAGAAATAATCGTGCTGCGAGTGTTTTTGCCGACGTGGATCATTTTAGTGCCAGTGTCAGCTTGCTGCTTGTTATTTGTCAGCGCTACCGAGTAGAATTCGCCTACCGAGTTGTCGCCGACTAAGACGCAACTGGGATATTTCCAAGTAATCGCCGAACCAGTTTCTACTTGCGTCCAAGAAATCTTAGAATTTACTCCCTGACACAAACCGCGTTTGGTAACAAAGTTATAAATTCCACCTTTACCGCTAGCATCGCCCGCGTACCAGTTTTGCACAGTCGAGTATTTGATATCAGCATTGTCCATTGTTACCAATTCCACGACGGCAGCGTGCAGTTGGTTGGTGTCAAACATCGGCGCGGTGCAACCTTCGAGGTAAGAAACAGAACTGTTTTCTTCTGCGACAATTAACGTGCGCTCGAACTGGCCGGAATCTCCGTTGTTGATGCGGAAATAGGTTGACAATTCCATCGGGCATTTGACGCCTTTGGGAATGTAAACGAAGGAACCGTCGCTGAATACGGCGGAGTTGAGGGCTGCGAAAAAGTTGTCGCCGACTGGTACGACGCTGCCAAGATATTTTTCTATTAGTTCGGGATAATCTTTGACTGCTTCTGATATTGAACAGAAGATAACGCCGTCTTTGGCTAGTTTTTCTCTAAATGTTGTGGCAATTGATACGCTGTCGAAAACGGCGTCAACGGCGACGTTTCCGAGGCGTTTTTGTTCGGAGAGGGGAATTCCGAGTTTCTCGAAGGTTTCGAGGAGTGTCGGGTCTACTTCTTCCAAACTGTTGAGCTTTTTGGGCTTTTGTTTGGGGGCGGAATAGTAGATAATTTGTTGGTAGTCGATCGCGGGATAGTTGACGTGAGGCCAGGTAGGCTCGGTCATTGTCAGCCACTTGCGGTATGCTTTGAGGCGAAATTCCAGCATGAATTCCGGTTCGTTTTTCTTCGAGGAAATCAAGCGGACTACATCTTCGCTCAAGCCGCGGGGGATGGTGTCTGACTCGATGTCGGTGACGAAACCGTATTTGTAGGGCTGGTTGACGAGGGTTGTGACTGTAGAGCTCATTGATTTTGCGCTGGCGAGTGTTCTGGATTAGTCTCTCAAAGCTGGCAGACGCTTGAACTGTCGGGGCCCGGCGAGTTCTGGGGGCTGCTGAAGGCGAATTAAACAACTGGTTTGTTGCTTTACTATATTTTAAGCTACATTAACAATAGCGATCTTGTCAAAGTCAAATAAATAATTTTTTGTGAAGATGATGCAGACTCAGCAGACTTCCACGAAACAAGACATCTTGCAGTATTTGCTCAAGGGGGGTCAAGGGACGGCTCTTGAGTTGGCGGATTCTTTGGAGATCAGCCCGCAGGCGATTCGCCGTCATTTGAAGGATTTGGAGGGGGAGGGGCTGATTCAGTATCAGTCGGTTCAGGCTGGTATGGGACGGCCGCAACACATTTATGAGCTTACCAGTCTGGGGCGCGATCGCTTCCCGAATCGTTACGGCGATTTTGCGGTTTCTTTTCTGGATACTTTGGCTGAGACTGTTGGCCGCGAGCAAGTGATTACTATCCTGCAAAAACAGTGGGAACGGAAGGCGATGGAATATCGGCGACTGGTGGGTACTGGTTCGCTGCAAGAACGGGTGACTAAGTTGGTGGAACTCCGCAGGGATGAAGGTTATATGGCTGAGTGTTATCCTGTGGAATCTGTAGGTGTGGAAATGTGCGGGGATGTTAAGGGCGATCGATTTGTGTTTATGGAACACAATTGTGCTATTTCTAATGTGGCTGAAACTTTTCCGAGTGTCTGCGGTAACGAGTTGGAAATGTTTGCTGCGGTTTTGCCGGATTGTACTGTGGAGCGCACTCACTGGATTATTGATGGGGAACACCGCTGCGGTTATTCGATCGCAAAAAAGGAAGTTCGGCAACGGATTTTGTAACGGATGTAACGGATGTAACGGATAGGAATTTCGGTAACGGATTTAACGGATGTCACGGATTACCAATTACCAATTACCTATTACCAATTACCAATTACCAATTACCAATTACCAATTACCAATTACCAATTACCTATTACCTATTACCAATTTATATGCAACCATTAGCTGATTTTTTAAAGCCGGAAGAGTGCGCGGAAGTCGATATGGCGCTGTTGTCGTCGAAGGAAAAGTTTTCGGCGCGGTTGGCTATTTATGCTTTGAGGGTGTTGAAGCAAATTGCTGGGGATACGGGTTTGCCGGTGGCTGAGGTAAGCAATCAGCAGGTGATGGATTGGGTTAAGAATGATGAGAGTATTAAAGGGTCGATCGAGCTTGATGCTAGTTTTGAAAACTTTTTTACGAATTTGGTAATTGCGTCTTTGCGACCGTTGAGGCAAATTGCGGCAGAATCTGAAGGGGCGATCGAGCAATTAACAGTTAAGCAGGTTGTGGCGTGGTTTGTAAAGGATGGGAAGATTCGCAGAGAACAGGGTGTCGATGCGGCGTTTTTGGATTTGTGATAGGGCGGACGGGCTGCGACTCCCAGAAACCGGGTTTTTGCCGAATCTGTGGGCTGCAACTAAGTATTTTCGTAAAAAACCCGGTTTCTCGCCCCTCATCCGACTCGCAGAAACCGGGTTTT
>NZ_JAEQCI010000233.1:3109-4874 GCF_020738565.1 Microcoleus sp. PH2017_12_PCY_D_A
GTATTTTCGTAAAAAACCCGGTTTCTCGCCCCTCATCCGACTCGCAGAAACCGGGTTTTTGCCGAATCTGTGGGCTGCAACTAAGTATTTTCGTAAAAACCCAGTTTCAAAATCCTCATGGATAACAATCGCCAAAAAAACTTTTGACAAAGGGGTTGACAGACTGGGGAAAGCTTGGTATGGTAATTAAGTCGAGCAAAAGAGATGCAGCGCATCAAGCTTAACGCAGACACAGGATTTAAAGTTTTCAAAGCTTTCCTGGTGCTTATGATGTAATGGAACCACTCCGATCCATCCCGAACTCGGTTGTTAAACGTTGCTATGGCGAAGATACTCGGCGGGTCACTGCCCGGTAAAATAGCTCAGTGCCAGGTTAATCATAAATTAAAGCTCTTTTCCCGCAACAACGGAAAGGAGCTTTAGTTTTTTGGGGAGTTGTTAATCATTATCTTCGATACTCAATAGATCGATCAATGGCTTGAGATCGAGATACATTGTACGATAAGGCACTGATGATGGTAAAGACTCATTAGGATCGACAAATTGAAAACCAAACTTCTCGTAAAAGCCAGATGCGTCATAGGGAGGAGTAGTATCCGGGTCGTAAAGTGCGTCAACGGTCATAAAGCGCACACCAACTGTAGGTGAAATCTCCGCTGCAACGTACTCTACTGCCCATTCAACTAGACGGCGACCTGCTCCTTTCGCACGTCTATCTACTGCTAGTAAACCAATCTTGATGGCTGGAAACGATCGGTACTGAACGCCTTCGTCAAGTAGGATTGGTTCGTCTAATTCCAGTTTATCTGTCAGTAGCGTGATGTAACCTGCCAAACTGTCTTCACAGCGTAAAATCCAGCATTGACTGATACGAGCATCTATATCTCGCTGAATGCGTCCTTGTCGCCAGTAGGTGACAAACTCACCCCGCAGACAGCGAAACCCCTGACCAGAAATGGTAAGCTCGGAGGTTAAATGCTCGATCGGCAACTCGGAAAAATCAACTCCTGCAAATTTACTACTGGGCGGCATTGGCAGTTGTCCGACGATGGCGACGAGCGGCAATCCGTTTAGCTAAAGCTAAAGCAGCTTCATTTGCAACATAACCGCCAGTCTTAAGGGCATGGGCAAGTTTCTGAACTTCGCTACCTGAGACTGGCTTGGAAACTGTATGCAGTGGGTACTTCATTACGAAACCTGATTCACTAACTCTATTGTAGTATACATTCTATTTTTGAGGTAAAAGTTTATGAAGATTAGTTATGATTCCGAAATTGATGCTCTATACATTAGACTTATAGAAGGTAAGCATCAGTGTCGCACTTTGCAGTTGACGGACGAAATTACTTTGAATATTGGGGAAAATAAGTTATTGATAGGGATAGAAGTTTTAGATGCTACACAGGTTTTAGGTAGTGGAAGTATACCTAATGTAGTGCTAGAAAATATAGCTTTTACTGTAGCTTAAATAGAAAGAGCGATCGCCCTTATTGTAGCATTCAAGAGTGGGCGATCGCGACGAGCGACGATCCGTATCAAAACCTATGAATATCGATTTTTAGTTCACCGTTATGATACTTGGTATGGCACGAAGGACAAAGTGTCATCATATTTTGCATTGCGGCGGAACCTCCTTCACTATACGGAATCAGGTGATGACCGTTAGCTTTAGGGGCTTGCGATTAAATATAACCCCAGTTATCCTAGAAGAGTAGGAAACAAAAAATCTGACAAGCGAGCGGTTGTTACTTCTGTAATTGGGATG
>NZ_JAEQCI010000234.1:0-3071 GCF_020738565.1 Microcoleus sp. PH2017_12_PCY_D_A
TAGCCGGAATCTGAGTTGTAGTAAATCGATTTTCAGGATGGCAATAATTGCGTCATCCAGCAGCCATGCGGTAGCGCTGACTATGAGTTTGAGAGCAAAGAGTGCTTGGACAAATAGCAGCAGGTTCGGGTGAAGCGACGCCATCCAGCAGAGGAAGCTGGAGGCGATCGCAGTCAGCAAAAAGTTGTTACCGAGCGCGATCGCTTTTATCATTTGTCCGAGCCTCCTAGTAGCTTGGTTTTGATGGCTTCAATCCGCGCGGTAGCATCAGTCTCAGCTTTCTCAAGCCCAAAACCCAATCGGGCATAACCAGGGCGCAACCCCTGTAAGTGTTTGCCCAGACCCGCATCAGCGCGTTTCTTTTTTAGTTCGTTAGTTGCGACGCTTTTCTCGTACCCCCGGTGCAATTTGTGGACTTTGGCATCGGCTTCTTCAATCTTGGTCATAGCTCCGTAGGCTCGCTTTGATTGGCGCGCGCCGTCGGTCTTTTCCTTTGCTAATTCCTTCATGGCGTCCGCTTCCTCTGCGGTGAAGTAGCGCGGGGTATCGCACACCGGCACGGAGCGGATGGAGCTAAACTTGCCGGGATTTAGCGGCGTGATGACGCTGGCATCGGTTGGTTTGCTAATCACTTCTGATTTGTGACTGATGGCGTCGCTACTGCCACCGCCGAATAAGGTTGTCATTACTCCCATGGTTATTTGGCCCCTATTTGAATGTTGATACGAACTGGCGGGAATAGATTCAAGGGATTGATTTGTCGCCACATAGACATAGCCAGCACAAACACCCCCGCTGATGCGAGTACAAGTGCGATGAGTTGCCCGAAGTCAACCCAGTCTAAAAAGTTGGTGGGATTTTGGCGGGTGAAACACACAGGGAATGAACCGTCGTTAGTCCAGTCAAGGGTGTCTACACTGTCTACACTGTCTACACTGTCTAGCGATTCACCGTCAATAAGGTGCAGTTCTAGCAGCGCTTCCCATGTGGCAGTTTTGCTCAGTTTTCCAAACTGTCTGGCGTCTTCATTTGTGAAGCCACGGTTAAAAGCGATCGCTCTGAGTTGGTCTATGCGACGGAAATTGACAGCGGGCTTAGTCATTTGACCTCCTCAAGTCGCCACCAATTACCAGGTGTCTGTCAAAGCAGGGGTATAGGGAATCCGGGCCTTGTCCCTTGTACCAGTCAATTAGATAAGCCCAAGTCTCCTGACGGGGATGCCAGCAAATACCCATGACTTCACCAAATTCGACGCAATTTTTGCCGAACTCATCAACCCAGTGGTCAGAGACTTTCTCCCCAATAAGAAAATCAGGTTTAGGGAGCTTGGCGGGAATTGCTGGCGATCGCACGTAGCGAGCTAAGCTTGTCCAACTAATAGGACTCTTAGCGCGAGATTGCGTTAAGAGTTGCGATCGTCCCATAGGACAATCGTCTAAAAATGTCATAATTATTCGGCTCCAAACGTTGTGTGTAAACGGTTTGGGGAAGTCGTGACTTGGTTAGCGGGTCCAATCGCTAGTCAGTCGCGCATCAATCTTCCTTAGTTACTCACGATTACAGGTTTGCAGTCACTTGTCAACAGGTGCGACTGTAAAGTTTTGTTTCGCAAAAATTGCCCACAGAATCAACATATTAACAGTATCAAAGCGGGCGTAAATGCTCCAAAATCTTGTTATCTAAATAGTGGGAATTAATAATACTTTCCGACGTATCGCACCAGCGAGCAATTACCGCAGATGGGATACCTTGTGCCAATTGTTCACTAATAAAAGTATCGCGACAAGAATATGGAGTAGTAGGCTTGTAACCAGGTTCTCGTGTCTTGTCTGTGATAGGTACAACTATCTTGTGCCAAGCTCTTTGGGAAAAATTGCTGTAGTTAATTGCCTCCCCGGTTGGGGAAGAGAAAACCAATTCTTTAGAATCAAACTGTTTGGGCTTAATTGACACTAAAAATTCCTTCAACTCATTATTGCAAGGGAATTTTCGGTGTTTGTTATTTTTACTGCCCTTGCTCTCAACAGCTTTGCCATCAATGAACTGAATACTGCTGTTGAACAAAACATAAGAACAGTCAAGTGCGACATTCCCCCAAGTCAAGCCAATAGCCTCGCTAGGACGGCAACCCGTTAAGAGCCAAAATTTTACCAATGGGTAATATATGCCGTAGCAGTGTCCGGGCTTATTTCTGTGAGATTCAAAAGCTTGTAGCACCAGCGTCTTTTCTTCACTGACAAAACCATTAGGGGCGGGGTCATTCTGCCAGTTGTACTTAGGCAAATCATTAGCCATATCTTTGTAAGGACTAACAGGCAAAATAATTAACCTGTGCTTGATACCCCAATTAACAGCAGCATTTAAGTGGGTGAGAATGCGCTTAGTCATGTCCCCCGTTGTTGCCTCTAAAAGGACTTCGCGAACCTCTAGCGCTTGCAGAATATCTGAAGGACATTTAGCTATGTGTCGCCCCAACGTAGTCTGCAAGTAGTGAAAAGACTTTGGTTTGAGCGTACCCTGCTTGTAACTTAAATATTTGTCCCATAATCCTTGCAGCGTCAAAGCTGTTGTCCCAAATTTTGCCTGTACCAGATTGCTGTGTTTCTGGGGTTGGACAGGCTTGTATTTGCTTAAATCATTTGGGTCAAATATCCCTGTAAGGATGTCAAGCTCAATCTGCTTAGCTTTGCATTCTGCGATCGCCCGGTTTTCTAAAGTATCCGCCAGACCTATATACAGAAACGTATTTTTACCGGAATAAAGCTCGCGAGGCAAGTGAAGGCGCAGCATACCTCGGCTTGCCATCACTCCTACAGTCCCCTTTCTCCGACGCTGAGATTGGTTTATTTGCACGATCGCACCATCAACTCTACAGACCTAAAGTACCAAATTGTTGTGCAATTGTTGTGCAATTTTGTTTGACGCTAGGCAACCAAAGGCTGAAAAGCTTGTGTAGAGAGTGGTACAATAAATTGACGCTACTGCCTTCTAAGCAGCGAGCCGCAGGTTCAAGTCCTGCCGTACCCGTTAACTAAACCTATACATGACAAGAGTTTCAGACGTTTTCCCCC
>NZ_JAEQCI010000235.1:0-3026 GCF_020738565.1 Microcoleus sp. PH2017_12_PCY_D_A
ACTGGTAGGGTGCGCAATGCGCACCTTCCTTTATCGGTCAAGCACTGGTAGGGTGTGCTAGGCGCACCTTACTATCGGTCAAGCACTGGTAGGGTGCGCAACGCGCACCTTACTATCGGGCAAACATCGGGTAGGGTGTCGGGCGGGCTGAATGTTTTTACTAAAGACTGAGAATTTCCTCCCCCGCCACCCTACTGTTAGTCACCTGAGTTTAGGATTTTTTGAGAACTTTTTGCGATCGGCAAATACCTCAAATTGACAGACATTGAGAGCAGATTTTAGGGTTTTAGGTCACTCAGTAATTTGGAACCGCAGCAGCTATTCTCTGGATTGACATTACATCCTCTGCGGTTAATAGAAATCAAAGCAATCGCCACATAGCAATCATTCTGTCTGAAGGTATTTTTCTGATTTAAATCATGGAGAAAAACCGAAGATTTTCTTGATTTAAGTACCCCCATGTTTTCACGAAGCTTATTAGCAATCCGGGGTTTTTCAGAATCTATATTCTACGGAATTCAAGGTCATTTACCAGCAAGCAAATAGTAAACATCATCATAGGGTAAGCAAAATGAACTCAATTTTTACCAGTATTGATTCACAATCTGTTCTCGACAATTCTCGTCCTAAATCTCTTGTTTTCATAGACTCGGACTTAGATGACTATCAAACTCTGGCGGGCGGCGCGATCGCGAATTCTGAGACAATCATTTTAGAGAAAAATAGCAACGGAGTCGAGCAAATTACTGCGAAACTGCAAACAATTGCTGCGGCGGGGGGAACTGTAGACCAAGTTCACATTTTTTCTCACGGGAATTCTGGCAGTTTGCAGCTAGGTTCGGCGACGTTGAATTCGGATAGTTTGCCGCAGTATGAAAGCCAGTTGGAAGGGTGGCGCACTGCACTGAGCGACAAAGCTGATATCATGCTTTACGGTTGCGATGTGGCGGCGGGTGAGGGGGCTAATTTTGTCGATCGCCTTTCGGAATTAACCGGGGCTGATATTGCCGCATCTACGGATTTAACTGGCCGCGCAGGTAACTGGAATTTGGAGTTTGCCAAGGGTGATATTGAAGCACCGCTAGCCTTGACTCCAGAAGCAATGGCCGATTACCGAGGGACTTTAGCGACGATTACCGTTACCAACGCCAATGATAGCGGGGCTGGTTCACTGAGAAGTGCGATCGCCTCCGCAGCAGCCGGCGATACCATTCAATTTGCCTCCTCTCTTGCCAATCAAACAATTACTCTCACGAACGGTCAACTTGTCATCAACAAAAACTTGACAATAGATGCAATTGGTGCTAGCAATTTAACCATCAGTGGCAATAACACTTCGCGGGTAATCCTCACCGAAGGTTCCACCAATGTTACTCTAAAAAACCTGATTGTTGCCAACGGCAAAGTCTCGGGAACCGATCCGAATAATGAGGCAACTAGCAGCGGCGGTGGCATTCAAACAGGCGGTAACAGCACTTTAACTTTAGAAAATTGCCAAGTCAATAATAATGTTGCCGGCTTCGGCGGCGGCGTTTACACGGGTTTCCGCAGCACCACAACTGTAATTAACAGTAAGTTTAGTGGCAATGACGGTTCTTTGGCTAGCAATACCGAACGTGGCGGCGGGGCGATCGCCACTAAAAGCGGAGGTTCTCTGACGATCAGAGATAGCGAATTTACCAACAACAAAGGCAGCTACGGCGGGGCTGTGAATAACCTGCTGGGCAGCATGACGATCGAAAACTCGAAATTCACTGGCAACAGTACAAATAAAGGCGTTGGTGGCGCAGTTTACGTCGATGGCGCTAATGCTTCTGGCCCCAATGCCACACCAGGCCCTACTCCTGGAAACATTATCATCCGAGGCAGCACTTTTGACGGCAATATCGGGACAGGAGAAGGAGGTGGAGCCTTTTTGTTTGGTTATAACCAAGACAAAGTAGTTTTGGAAAATAGCACTTTTATTAACAACAAGGCTATCAAAAATGCAGCAGGTCAAGGAGGTTCTGGAGGTGGAGTTCGCCACGGAAATGTAGATTTGACTGTGACAAATACTACCTTTGCCAACAACACAGCCGATGATAACGGCGGCGGTTTGTGGATTGGAGAAGAGGGCAATATCAACATTGTCAATAGTACATTTTCCGGCAATACGGCTGCTAAACAAGGCGGTGGCATAGTTGTCGGTAACAAAGATGCCTTTTCGACTAACATCGTCAATTCGACTTTTGCCAAGAACACTGCTGGAGAGTTTTCGGGAGGTATTGCAACTTTTGGAAATCAGCCAATTACTGTCAAGAATTCGATTTTTGATAGCAACACGGCTGGCAATCCTTTTAAAGTTAAATTCCAAACTGGCAGAGAACTAATTGATGGCGGGAATAATCTTCAGTTTCCCGCTAAACTGACGACGGGCGATCCTAATGACAATAATGCTACGGCAAAGGTGACGATCGCAGATCCGAAACTCGGCCCTTTGCAAAATATTAACGGCGCTTTCGTGCTGCCGCTGTTAGCCGGAAGCCCCGCCATTGACACAGGTACAGGTGCGGGCGCGCCAGCGGCAGATCAGCGCGGTGTGACTCGCCCCCAAGATGGTGATGGTAACGGCAGTGCGATCGTCGATATCGGCGCTTTTGAATTCACAACGACAGCCACGCCGACTCCGACACCAACTCCGACACCCACACCCGCCCCAACTCCGACACCGGCACCAACTCCGACTCCGACACCCACACCCGCCCCAACTCCGACACCGGCACCAACTCCGACTCCGACACCCACACCCGCCCCAACTCCGACACCGGCACCAACTCCAACTCCGACACCCACACCCGCCCCAACTCCGACACCCGCCCCAACTCCGACTCCGATACCGGGCACAGATAATTGTTTGCTCGATGGCGTCAGCGCCCCAGAATTAAACTCTGCTAGCATCACCCCCAACCCCGTTCAAAAAACTCTCAATGGGGGTAACAGTGCCGACTTCATCATGGGTAGCAGCATCCCCGAGTCGATTAACGGAC
>NZ_JAEQCI010000236.1:0-3021 GCF_020738565.1 Microcoleus sp. PH2017_12_PCY_D_A
GATGCCTACTCTAGCTGGCAATCTCTTGTTTCATCTGTAGAAAAAATTCTTAAAGAATTTGGAGATAATTATGTAATTAATTTTGCTTAACTACTTATTACTAATCGCTCACAAATTATCAAGCAAGGAGAAATCATAAATGAAGAAGTAAACATAATGTTACTACCTGGTCAAGATATTTTAATACCTATTGAATTTGGGTTCGATACAAAATCTCATCTTAAATACACCAGCGGATTGGAAGATAGTAGTTCCCCAGAATGGGTGATGGATGAGTTGCAAGTTTTGATCGCCAAGCCTGTATCGAGAGAAATTATTAATTCCATAAAAAGCTCAGATTATTTGCGTTCAACGGAACAGATTAATCAACAATATTTAGCTGACTGGACACATCTTTCGCAGGATTTTACAAGTCAAACTAAACCTGTATCTGATCTCAAATCTAATTCTCCCAAACGCTTTGCTGTTGGAAGTTTTTTTGATATTAAATCACTTAAATTTGACGGAAAAGATTTAGCTATATCTTCTCCGAATGACAATCCTAAAATTTCCATATCGACTTATTTCCAGTATGGTAGCTGTCCATATCTCATAACCGTAAACTCTAGAAAAGGATATTGGATTGAGAGAGGAACTATTTTATATGGCAGACAAAATGAGCAAATGGAAGGTGGAGAAATTTATGCAATTGACGAGGAAACTTCCAGGATTAAAATAGAAGAGCGCGATTGTGAAATAACTTTCTTAAGCTCCCTAAGTCTGATTTACATTGACCAAAATTCAGGAAGTCAATGTGTAGTAGAGTGCCTGACCTCAAATCTACCTAGAAACAGCAAAGGTTACTACTTGCTACATGAAGGTGAATCTATTGAGTTAGATATTAACAATCTACTACCAAAAACAGCTAGCAAGATTCAACTCAAAGTAGTAGGATATTATGAAATACTTAAATCCCAGGAAGTAGATATTCTGGATTAATTCCGGTCGCTCTCAATCTTTCCGCTAAAAGTTGCGATCACTGCCTTTCTTCTTCCGCTTGCTCAATGGCAGATTCCTTTGCTAGTCTTTCTCGTTCCGATGGCCCAGTTCCCATTCCTTACTCCCGATCGAACACCTCTATTCATTCCCACAAAAGGGCGATCGCAAATCGCACCGCTTCCCCCATCATCGAACAGCGAACGCTCGCCGACGCCGTTTTCTCCCACCTCAGCAACTGTTCCCGAAAAGCCGGGTCTTGCTTGGCCCGCTCGACGATCGCCTGACTGATGACTTTCCTCTGAATTTGCTCTGTCGGAACACCTTGCTGCTTCAAATAATCCAACAACCGCTGTACGCTTTCAGAGAATTTATCCGGCGTCTGAGACATCAAAATAAACGAAATTTGGCGCACCATTCGCTCGTAGATTTCCTGTCTTCTGAGCAACACCTCTTTTGGGAGTGGCCTCAGTTGCTGCGGTGTTGCTGGCTCCTCCTGCGAAGGGTTATCAGCAACAGCCAATCCCAGCAAAATCAAAATTTCAGTGCCCTTAGCTAAAACCTTTTCCAACATATCTGGATAAAGCGCCAAAATGCGATCGCCCAAAATCTTGCCGTTCACCAAACGGTTCGCGCTCAGCCGCAGTAAATTTTGTTCTCCCGCCGACTCAAAAAAATGTACAGTCAACCTCAGTTCGTAGCTCTCCAACTCCACCTGACGCACCGTAAACACCAAAGCCTCCCAATTAGGAGATTGGGCAAAACACACCTCCACAATGGAACTTTCCTGTTGTTGGTGCTGCCGCCCCAATTCCCCAGACTCAAAATCCCGATCGACCGGAAAGCGATTTGCCGCAACTTTCGCAGTATAATCAAAGTCAGTAAAAACATAGCGACAGTTAACTTTCGACAGATCGACATCTTGAACCTGCCAATTTTGAATGCAGCAACCCGTAAGCTGCGCTCCCTCCAAATTCGTCCGAATTAAATGGCACTCAATCAAACAAGCTTCTCTTAAATCCGCCTCAGCCAACATCGCATCCACCAAATAAGCGCCGCTCAAATCAGCTTTCCGCAAATGGGCACTCCGCAAATTAGCCTCGCTCAAATCCGCCCGCAGCAAATACACTTCTTGCAAGTTAGCTCGCAGTAAAAGCGCCTGCTTAAAACTCGATTTCAATAAATAAGCACCCGCCAGATTAGCTCGACTCAAATCAGCCCGATCCAGCACCGCCTCAGTCAAATCCGCCCCCGCCAGCACAGCTCGGTGCAAGTCAGCGCCCGTCAAATTTGCCGATCGCAAAATCGCACCATTCAAGTCAGCTTCAGTCAAATTTGCACCGCTCAAAATTGCCGATCGCAAATTAGCTTCCACCAAATGCGCTTCCCGCAAATTAGCACCCGTCAAATTAGCACCAACAAGACTCGCGCGGTTGAGATTCGCCTCCATCAATTCCGCCGCCATCAACTGCGCGCCGTCGAGTTTAGCTCTTTCCAAATTAATTTGATCGGATTTAACGTTTTGAAGATTAGCACCGCCCAAATCCGCCTCAGGTAGCGCCGCCCAATTAAGATCTGCACCTTCCAAACAACCCAGACGCAAATCTGCTTTCGCAAGATTTGCTCCGCTCAAATTTGCTCCAGTCAGATTCGCCCCAGCCAGCCCCGCACTGCGGAGATCCGCGCGGCGCAAACAAGCCCCAATTAACTTAGCATTGCTCAAAAAACACCAGCTCAAATTAGCACCGGTCAAGTTAGCACCAGTTAAGTCTATTTCTCGAAGGTTGACACCGCTTAAACTAGCACCGCTGAGGTCAATATGAGCAAAGTTGCGCTCTCCCTCTTGGTAGCGCTGTAAAAATTCCTGTATTTGCATTCGCAGGGGAAGGGGAATGGGAATGGGAAGGAAAAAAACGATTTTTAGTCTGGTAAAATAACAGTTGTCCTGTTTGTAGTGAGGACTGAAGTCCTCTGATTTTATGCGGACTAAAGTCCTCACTACAAACCATTCTCTCGTTTGTAGTGAGGACTGAAGTCCTCTGATTT
>NZ_JAEQCI010000237.1:0-3726 GCF_020738565.1 Microcoleus sp. PH2017_12_PCY_D_A
AACAAGTTCTTCTATTTTTGAGACCAAAGCATTCTTGATAGTACCTTTAGCGCTACCCCTCTCTTTCTTCCCCCCGGGACGCATACCGCCCGGTTTTGGTTTGCTGCTTGATGGTTTCTTGGCCACGATTTAATACCTCTAATTTAACTTACTAAGCGCTGCTGCAATCGAAATCGAGTCGGGACGAAAAACCCATTTTACAATAGGAATCTTACTTGGTCGCAGCATTTGTCCGAGAACTTTTTCTACTTCGTTATCGGTCTTAGGTTTGCTGACATCAATCTCCTTTGGTTTTTTCTTTTCAAACCCTTTGTGAGATTCATGAATCGTAAAACATACAGGCAAATCCTCTGTATCTAAGTCAGGTGTGACCCCTAGGACTTCCGATATAAAATCAACTTTACGACTCAATTCTGCAACAGCAGACATCATCTGTACTTGCTGCATAATGGTTGATATCTCAAACTTCTGAGTGCTGTCACCATTGCTCATTGCTTCAGCCACCATTTCATACACGCCAGCAGCCCAAGCAGTAGCGTTAACATTTTTCCATTCACTGCCTAGCGGTTTACTTACGGGATTAATAATCAATCCATTGGCTAACATTCTAAACAAGGCTTCATTCAATGCGTAATAATCCTCGCATTCTTCATTGCCCTTGCCACCGGGAACTAAAAATTGTTTAGCAACTTTGAATTTTTTCTTCATCTTGGCAATACCAAGATATTTGTAGATTTCTTCGACTTTATCGCAGCAGTTCATGGGTTTTACTGTTTGAGGATAGTTGGGTAAATTTGCTGAAACAATTTGTTTTTCGGGGTCTCCGCACTTAATTAACTCAATATTTGTTTTTCTTATTAACTCCCAATCCAAAAAGTCCCAAAATACTTTAAAACCTCCAGTAGTTAAATTATTTATATAATTATAATAAGTCGTGTACCCGATGATATCATACGGATGAGAATATACAGTACCCGGAACAAGTCCGAGATAGTCGTCTGTTATTACCACCCTGCGATAATAATCCTCTTGGACGTGATTTATTGTGCCAAAGGGAGCCATAGAACGCGCGATTGAATAACATATAATCCGATTTTTCCACGGGTCGGTATAAATACTGCCCGGGGAAACCTGAAGAGTGTTTATATTAGCCTGAGTCACGTTAACGCAAAAGGTTGGTGGTTCTGGCGGATTTATATACGGCTCTCTTAAGTTCCCGGTTTGAGGCGGAATAACGGAATAATATGTTAAACCGTTACCATCGTGATACCAGTATCTACCATCAGTGCCAATATCGACAGTTCGCACGTAATATAACCCTGGTTTTAATGAGCTATAGGCAGGGGTGAACGGAATTGATGGTGTCCAATCCGACGGCATCTTATTGTTTGGATTGGGTGTGTCGGGTTGTTGTATCACCTCCTCCTTCTGTCCATCAGGTGCTAGAGTGATTCCCGTACTAATTCCCGGTAAGCTCAAACCCAATCGTACAGAAGTTTTGCCATCTTTATCGTTTGCTACATCAACACTAATACCAAAAGCCGACACACCTAAACTACCGCTTTCGTTACCCTTGCCTTTAGCATTGACCCCAAAGCCAAGTACATTTACCCCAAACGATACATTCTCTACAGAAATGCCTGTTGGTGTGCGCTTAACTTCACCTCCAAAACTTACACCAAATCCTTGTTTGACACCAATCTCTACCTCAGCTTTAGCACTTTGTTCTGCGGGGTTAATTTCGATCGACACACCGGGTAGCGGTAATTCTTGCACCCCTACCGCTACATCGGAAACCCCCGATATACCGCCAAAACTACCGAGTTCGCGAGTACCGGACACCCCGAGCATACCTATTTCTGGCGTCGCTGGAGTATCTTTCCGTCCGGCATCAAATTGTTCGGATGGAGAGGGACGCCGAGTAGTATCTTTGTCAAGGTTGATATTACTACTCGGGATAGATATACCTCTTTTACTTTTTACCATTGATTTTTAAATGACTACTACTTACTAATTGCCACCAACTCTGGCGGCAGAACTGAGGTAAGCTACACAACAATATCAATTGTTGTCCCATTGCGCCACAGACTACCAGAAGATAACCCAGTAGGTGATGTGGGTAGAGCGGTTAATCGTAACGAGGGGTTGCTGAGAACCAAAGGGCCTGTAAATAATTGCGAACTTCCAGAATTCAAAAAAGCAATTTCAAGCCAATTAGTCCAAATATTATTAATTTCGCTCCGCTTCCACCAGCGGTTATTAAACGCAAATTCTTGTACCCGATATTTGTTAGCAATAGAAGTACCAAACAAGGTATCGAATTGTTGAAGCATCCCTGTATTATTTGGAAGATTTAAATTGGTTGCACCACCATCAATCCATCGCATCCCTGCATAACTGCTGTAAACCTGTTCGTTAGCGTTGATTGCACCAGCAGTATTTGAGCGCGGTTGCAATCCATAGGTATTTGAAATGCTTGCAAAACCCAATGTCTGAGGATTTTGCCATGTTCTGTCACCTCTCAACAGCCATTGTTGTTGACCAATATCAGCCCCCTTCACTAAACCGTTTGTGCCAGAGGCTGTCGGCGTAGCAGCACCAAACAGATCAAGAAGAGATTCTAGGCTAGCTATCCTAGCGCTTAATTCTTGAAAATCATTGTTTTTTTTTGAGATATCAATGGTGACTGCAAATTCAATCTCAATAAAATCACTTTGCTTAAGCAAGCCATTTCCGTAATCAATCAATTGAATACCCAAAAAAGTAACTCTTACGTCCTGCATTGGTAAGAATAATTTCAGCTTTTTCTCTCCATGTGCCTGTATTGTTTTTACGGCTAAGAATTCTTAACCCTATCTTTTGGCTGCTTAATTCAGCAGCCGTAAATAAAGCCAGCTTTTCTGCGTCAGACTCATCTCCCTCATAACTGGGGAATTTCATCAATTGAAAACTTTTTAAGGAAACATTACAGAAACAGGCTTCTAAGTACACGGCTGCTTTTTCATCAATCAGCAAGGGTTCATCGCGAAAATGTACAATTTCTGCAACCGCGTTTGTAGCGGTAGAGGTAAGTGCGATTGAAAAAGTGCGAGTTGATAGTGTCATATTTCTCAAGGTAGGTGCTTACTTTAGATTAAGTCATCACAATGAAATCAGAAAAGCCATCGCCGAAGCCTTCGACAAATCCTTCCAAAAAGTTACCTAGTGAAGGATTTTCTTCAGTTATTGATTCAATTTTATTTTCTACTTGCTGAGCAATAGTCCAGCTTTGCCCTTCTTGTAAACCCCAATTAGCAATCGCATTATCAATACTGCTGATGCCAGTTCTTATGTTGTTTCTTGCCCATTTTCTGATTTCCATGTAACCCAATTTGGCGGCTAAATTGCGAGCGTATCTGATAAATGTATTTGCCAGTTGACTCAACTCTTCTTGTGATGTCACTTCCTTCCTGTTGGGCTGTAATGCAAAGTGCTGCGGATGCAGTTATGTTGATGTTCATTTTAGGGTTTGATTTTCCGCCACCAAGCATGAATCCAGCAAGCATTCTACCCGTAGATTCTCCAACAGTGTTAAGAAAGCTGTTATACATACTTTCTAATTCCGCAACTATCGCAGCATCACTTTGTGCCCAGTCAAGGTTGTACAAAGTATTTGTAGTACCGACAATCGCCTGTTGTAATGTCGGTAACATCATCCCTAGGGTGAAGCCGCCAATCTTGATACTT